>NZ_JBHGXH010000252.1:0-22602 GCF_041936445.1 Candidatus Darwinibacter acetoxidans
GCTGAGATGGCGCTCAGGGAAGCAATCCTGGGTGAGACAGTAGCGTGCGGCGGGCCGCGGTGACTGCCGCTGGGGGGAAGAAAGGCATGAGAAGCAAGAAGGTAACGACCAAAGCAATGTATAACTACGACAGCGAGAGCAACACCTACCACATTGACATCCGTGTGGGCAGCTACAGCGACCTCTTTAACAAGTGGGATTTCTCCCCCTACCACGAAAAAGACCTGGAGCCGGAGTTAGTGGACTACCTGGTGGGCTGTTTTCAGGAAATCCCGTCTGGCTCCAATGTAGTTGTCTCCTTTCACCTTCCCAAAAGCGTCTACAACCCCGACCTAGAAGAGCAGTTCACCCGCAGCATCTATTTCCACCTCAGCTATGGCCGCTCCCAGCTGGAGCTGGAAAAGCGCGCTCTCTTTCAAGATGCGATGCTCTATGCGGGTTATGGTATCGGTTTTGTGGTTTTGGCCCGGCTTCTGCCCAGCCTTCTGGATGCTCTCATCCTAGGTTCCATCATCTCAGAAGGGCTGTTTGTGGGGGGCTGGGTGCTGCTTTGGGAGGCTTTTTCCCAGATCTTTTTCCGCAACCGGCGTTTGAAGCGGGAACGGGAAGTGAATGAACGGCTGCAGGCCGCAACCTATCGCTTCATCTATGGAGATAAGGATAGTCTAGCTCAAGACTGAGCGAGGCGTAGAAAGGATGGGAAATTGACCAGCGGCGCGTTGGCGGAGAGGAGAACACAGCCCGCCGCAGAACTTAACGATATATAGCTTCGCGGTTAGGACGGAGCGGAAAGAGAGGCGCATACATGAAAGGTTACCAGCTGAGAATCACGCTCAGAGAGCTTCCCACCACCTGGCGGCGGGTGGTGGTCCCCCAGGGCATCACGTTCCGCACTTTGCATTACGTGATTCAATTTGCCATGGGATGGCACGATGCCCATCTCCACGAGTTCTGGAGTGACGATGATCCCACGGTGTATACAGACAACTCGGATGCCATCGAGGAATACCAGTATTACGCTAAGCAGCCCGGGAGTCCAGGTCATGAGTATGTGCAGCGGATCCTGGAGTCTCCCATGCAGTCCAGTGCCGAAGTAAAGATCGATGCTGTGCTGCAGCGCTCCCGACACCTTACCTATGTGTATGATCTGGGTGATAACTGGGAGCACGACGTGGTCCTGGAGGAGGCTGTGGAACTTACAGAACCGTTTCCGGTGTGCATTGGCGCCGGCGGGGCCTGCCCGCCGGAGGATGTGGGTGGGCCCTATGGTTTCATGGATTTCCTAGAGGCCTGGCACGATCCCAACCATGAAGAACACGAAAGCGCTGTGGCCTGGGGAAGGATGCAGGGTTTCACCGACTCCTTCGACTTGGATCGGGCTAACCAGACCCTGCGCTGGAAGCTCCCTTTAGGTGGAAGCAAAGTGGAGGAATACGCGCGGGAAATTACGGAGCTGGTCTTTCCCGCCGCAGTTCGCATGGCGTTTAAGGCTCGGATTCCCGGGGAAGCTCTGGTGGAGACCCACAAGCTCCGTTACTTCCTAGACTTTCTGAGGGTGGTAAAGGAACGCGGCCCCCTCAAAGCCACCGCGAAAGGTAATCTCCCGGCCAAGCTGGTGATGGAGCTGTACCAGCGGGGATTTAACTACCTCGATGCCATCCCCTATGATCGGGTGAGGAAAGAGGATGATGCCTGGTTTTTGCGGGAGCTCCATGAGCAGGCGCGCCTTGCGGGGTTTGTGTTTAGACGCAAGGGACAAATAGGGCTCACCAAGCGGGGCGTAGCCATCTTGGAAGCCCCTCCGGAGGAAGCTTACTTAAGCTTGTGGAGGGCTTTTCTCCACCAGTATCTGCTTGATTATGTCGACGGCTACGCGCCTTTGCACCCGTTCTACATTGGGAAGATCATGCAGCTGCTCCACCGGTTTGGAACTGAGGAGCGGGATTCCAGTTTCTACTCGGATCAACTGGCCCAAGCCTATCCCCATTTGCTGGAGGACGACATAGAGCGGTATGGCTCGGAGGAGAGGGCGAGAAAGGGCTTCAGCTCGTCGGTGTACCACCGCATCATCAGCCGCTGCCTGGCCGAATTCGGCCTTGTGGAAGTGAAGACGATCCAGGGCAGCGAGCCCTGGGAGGAGACGTATCTCGTCCGCAAGACTGAACTGATGGATGCAGTGATCGCTGTTTGGTGAAGGTAGCAAAGGGCCTGCCGGAGTGCGCGAGTCCTTCACGCTCCGGCAGGCTCTTTTCATTGTGGCAGGCCGCAGCCGCTTCCCCCTATTTACCTGACCTTATCTCGGTAACTGGCTCCGGTGAGTAGTTGAGGTGCTTAAAGATTACTTGACAGCCATCTCCTGTGGGTGACTGAGCTACCACGCCCACCTTTACGGGTCCGGAGCTCTCTAGGCGGAAGTAGCGCACCATCTCCCACCACTTGGCATCGTGGGAGTAGTGCAGAGCGAAGCAGTCCCCAAAGCGGGTAATGCGCAGGTAAATACCGGTTTCAGGCACAGCCAGGGAGTTGCAGTCATCGGATACTCCCTGGGTAACCACGCTGACGATCATGGGCCTTTTGTAGGTGTATTCATAGCAGAGCTTGGCCCAGTGCCTGTCATCCACCATGATCATCATCACCGCTGCATCGTAATCATCCAGCATGCCCACTTGGACGTAGGTGCTGAGTGTGAAATCGCCCTCTTGCAGCGTATACAAAAAGTGTCCGTTGTCCTTAACGGCAGTACCGGCAGGGTCGATGAAATAATCGGTTTGGGGCTCCGCCTGTACCACCAGCCCTTCCTCTGTAAAGGTCCACTCAGCTGGTTCATTCAGCCAAGTAAAGCCCTCCGGTAGTGTTTTCCCCTTTAGCCCTGCAAAGAGATTAACCATGATCATACCTCCTTCAGATCATTGCCTGAACTGGGAGCTATCACTCCCTGTTCCTCAACCATTTGTCGTCCTGTGAGATCTGCATGGCCAGTGAGCTGACCAACGCCACCCGGGGGATAATTGTCCGCAGATCCACATGTTCTTGGTCTGTGTGGTACAAAGTGCCCCACGGGGGAAGACCATCCAACGTCAGCGCTCCACCCAGGGCGGCATAGGAAGCATCGGAGGCTCCACCGCAGAACTTCGGCGTTAAGGAAAGGCCAAGCTCACGGCCGCATGCCTGGACCAGCTCCACCAGTTCACCCGTCATGGGGTGCTCTGGGAAGGGGGGATGCCCTAAACCACCACTCAGTTTTGCCACCGTGTCCGGGATCGTCCGTTCCTCAACTATCTGTGGCAGCTTTTCTTCTATGGTGCGGACAGCATCCCAATGCCTGATGCGGAAATCAAGATCGGCCTTGGCGTAACCGGCAACGATCCCCTGTTTTTCGCCGCCGGTGATGGTGGCAAGGTTTACTTTGATGCCGTCGCAGCTTTCCAGCCGCTGAATCTTCAGCAGCTTATGGACAAGCTCCAAGATGGCGTTGCGTCCCTGCTCTGGCGCTACTCCAGAATGGATCGGGCGGCCGATTACCTCCAGGGTGTAGTTCATGGTGCCAGCTCGGCTCATGATAAACTCATCCGGGAACGTAGGCCCTTCCATCACCAGGGCCACATCCGCTTCCCGGGCGAGCTCGGTGATGAGCTTGCCGGACCAGGGGGCACCTAATTCCTCATCGGGGTTGAACACGAGGATCAGCTCGCCGTAGTTTTGGAAACCGAGCTCCTGGAGCACCTTGACCGTGTAAACCTGGCAGAGCATGCCAGAACGGCAGTCATTCACTCCGGGGCCATAGGCATAGGGTTCCTCAATTCTGAAGGGCCGCTCCTCTGCGGTCCCGGGAGGCCACACGGTATCCAGGTGAGCCAAAAAGAGTATGGTGGCCTTACCCTTACCCCTGGTGCGGGCGGTCAAAAAGGGCCCGTAACGATCATGCCATTCCACGGCTGTGGACAGGCCCATGTCCTCCAGGCGGGGGATGAGGTAATCCACCACCCGGCGCAGTCCTTCCACATTTTCGCTGCCGCTGTCTATGTTCACCAGGGCCTCCAGATCACGAAGGAATGCCGGGTAGAGCTGCTCAACAGTTGATCTTATCTGGCTTGCGTTCATGGGCGGTAGGCCTCCTTCTGGTTCGTTTGATTCGTCTGGACTTTGGACGATGCCCGAATTACAACTTCACATGGCAGTACCACCCTCCTGTCGCCATCAGCCGCTGAGCCAACCAGTTCTTGGACTAGCCTTTCTGCGCCAAGTCTCCCCAACTGCGTGAGGGGCGGCCTGACGGTGGTAAGCTTGGGGAGGGTCACCCGCCCCACCACGGTGTCATCGAAACCCACCACCGCTATGTCTTCTGGGATGCGCAGCCCGCTTTCGGCAATGGCCTGCATGGCGCCGACGGCCAGATAATCGTTGCCGCAGATAACCGCGGTGGGTCTCGGCTTTCTCTGGATCAGCTTCTGCATCAACGCGTAACCACTCTCAACGTTCCAGTCGCCATATTCGATCAGCTGGTTCCAGATGGGCAGACCGCAGTCTTGCAGCGCAGAGACAAATCCCTGCACGCGGGCCTCCATGTGCAGCTGGTCCGGGGCTCCACCGATGAGGGCAAAGGTCTCATGCCCTTCGCTCCGCAGGTGCTTGACCAGGCTGCGGACAGCCTCTGTGTTGTCAAATTCAACGCAGAACGCCTCGTAATCAGGATCATGGGCTCCGATGATCACAAAGGGAAGGCCTTTGGCCTTCAGCTCTGCAACAACATGCCGCTCCACTAACCAGGCAGACAAAATCAACACCCCGTCAACCGTCCCGCGGCTTAGGTGATGGGGGAGAAAGGAAGGCTGCCGGAATTCCCTATAGGAACACATGGTGATCTGAAGTTCCCAGTTCTGGGTTTTCACCGTGTCGTGGATTGCTTGGATGATGGGCAGCTCGTGGGACCAGGTGGTGGGGACGATGGGGTCCTCCTGGACGATGATCAGGGAGATCGTGCCGGTTCTCCCTGTAGCTAGACTCCGGGCAATGGCGTTGGGGCTGTAGTTCAACTTGCGGATGGCTTCCTCAACCTTCGCCCTGTTCTGCGCCGATACGCCGGCATGCCCGTTGATCACCCGGGAGGCCGTGGCCAGGGAAACACCAGCCACGCTCGCCACATCTTTGAGGGTAACTACCTTCTGCATGGGTTGACCTCACTTCAATACTCACTCATGCTGTAAGCGCTTTCAATAATACTTATATCACAAAACGCTCATCTCGGTCAACGGTTGGGTTAACAACTTGGCAATCATTATCGAGCAGTGTTTTCTTATAACGCGCAGATAAGTAGCCGTGCTTAGCAAACGGATGAAAGCGTTTTCACACTCGTTCTGGGCCAAGGCGAAAGTGAACGGAATTTTGGGGAAGCAGAGGTAACGAGGTCAGCGAGCTGTTCAAAAAAAGAAAGCCGCTGGGCTAGCGGCTTTCTCGCCATTTCTTGGGGAGGGCTCTCAGCGCATGTAGATCTGGGGTTTGAAGTACCTCTGCAGCGAGACGAACATGATGAGCAGGGGCAGAATGGTGAAGAAGCTCGCCGTTAAGGTCAAGTTATACACCGGGAAGCCCTGCGGGTCGGTGATGGTGGTGATACCCAAAATCAAGGGCATGCGGGCCCTGCTATTGATGACCACCAAGGGCAGGAAGAAGTTGTTCCAGATGCTGACAAAGGCCAGGAGATACAGGGTAATGAATCCCGGGATGACATTGGGCAGTCCGATGCGCCAAAACGTGGTGAGGTCATTAGCCCCGTCAATGGCCGCCGCGTCAAACACCTCGTCCTCCACCTGGTTCCAGTAGGTGACCATCATGTAAACGGCAAAGATGTTCACCGAGGAGGGCAGAAGCACAGCAAACCTGGTGTCAATTAGGTTGAGATCCCTAAAGAGCATAAACAGGGGCAGGGTAGTGGCAAAACCCGGTACCATGGCAAAGGCGATGATCAAAACGAACAGCAGCCTCTTGCCGATGAAGTTGTACTTTCTAAAGGCATACCCCGCCAGGGCTGCTATGAACACGCCCAAGAACGCGCCCACCGCGGCATACAGGAAAGAGTTGAGCCCCCAGTTCCAAAACACGCCATTTTGGTAGGCGAACACCTGCGATACGTTGTCCTGCAGGTGGCTGGGCCTGCCCGGCAGCAGTGACTTCTGGAACAGCTGGCTGACGTTTTTAGTGGTTCCAATTGTCAACCAGTAGAAGGGGAAGATAAAGAAGCCCGCCAGCAGAACCAGAATTACCGTAAAGACTATATAGGAACGTCTGCTTCTCATCATTGCTCTCACACTCCTCCTCTAGTCACGCCGTCCCAAGATCTGCCGTCCCGCGGAGCGCAGGATGTACCAGGAGAACGCGCAGGTGATCACCGCCAGGATGACGCCCATCGCGGTGGCGTAGGTGAACCGTCCCTGGGAAAACGCCGAGTTGTAAATGTACATGGCCGGCGTGTAGTTGAGGGGCAGAACCACTAGGTTGCCCAACATCCACGGTTCATTGAAAACCTGCATGGCTCCAATGGCGTTAAAGATAAACAGGGTAATTAAGGGGCCTTTCAGCAGCGGGAGTTTGATGCGGAAGGCGATCTGCCAGAGTCCTGCCCCGTCGATCTGAGCAGCTTCGGAGTACTCTTTGGGTATGGCAATCAATGAGGAATAGACCAGAAAGGCCGTATATCCGGTGAACTGCCAAAGGATAATGACCAAGAGGATGCCCGGCACATTCGCCCTGGTGAGCAGTTTTACGTTTTCCAAGCCAAACAGACTCAACAGAGGATGCAGCGGTGACATGGAGTCCGAGAAAATATAGGACCAGACGATACCCGACACGATCCCGGGGATGGTGTAGGGTAGGTAATAGATGAACCGGTATACCGGCCCTCCTCCTTTACGGGTCTCGTAGAGGAAGGCGATCATGGTCGCTAAAAAGAGCATAACGGGCACTTGCACCAGCAGTAGGAACAGGGGGATCTTAAACGACTGCCAGAACATGGAGTCGGCAAAGATCCTCTTATAGTTATCAAGGCCCACGTACCACATTCTCGCCCCCCTCTGGCCATAGAGGGAAAGCCGTACACCCAATCCGATGGGGTAGACCACAAGGCCAATAAAAACCACCAGGAACGGGGCTAGGAAAAGGTACGCCTTTAAAGTCGCCTTCAGTCTTGCCTTACTTATCCAAGTCATACTGTGAACACTCCCGCACTTAAGATAATGCAGCGCCGCACGCTAGGGCGCCTGGCCAGGCGCGAAGACCAAAGTCGGCTCGGCTGGAGGAGGGAGGGGTGCGGGGCACCCCTCCTTAGATGCTTTAGTCGGGCAGCTCGCCAACGATTACGTTAAAGTAACCGAACTCTTCCATGAACCCGATGACCTGCTCTTCCCACATGGGCAGGATATCGGCGAAGCGCTCGATCTTGCCATCCACGTAGTCCTGCAGCAGCAGACTCAGCGCGTTGTCCAGGTTGGACCAGATGGGCAGGCCTACGAACGTGGTGTTGATCAGGTTGTGGGCATGCCACAGCTCTTCAACGATGTTCTGGCCGCCGAAGAAGGAGTCGTCTACGGCAAGTTCATGGACGACTTCTTCATAGCGGGTAGATACCATGATGGGCAGGTTGCTGTACTGATTCAGGCAGCGCAGGGAATCGGGATGCGAGTTCAGCCAGTTGACGAAGATAGCTGCAGCTTCGGGATTCTTGGAATGCGCGGTGACGTAGAAGCCGGAGCCGCCGAGCATACCGTTATGCGGATTGGAGGGATCGAAGTTCGGTGGAGCGATGACCCGCCACATTCCTTCGGAATCTGGAGCGTTGTAGCGCAGCCACTCGGCGAACCAGCAGCCGTTGAGCACGGTGGCGGTGGTTCCCATATTGAGCGAGTTGTACCAGTCGGCATTCCACCACATGGTGACGTTGATGGTACCCTCGTCAATCAGCTCGCCCCAGAACTCAAAGACCTTCTCGGCGATGGGGTTGGTGAAGTCGATGTACCAGTTCCCGTCATGGTAGTCGAACATCTTGCCGCCGGACTGCCAGACGAGACCGACCCACCAGAGGGCGTAGCCCAGGGGAGGTGCGTTGAACTCCAGGTCGGGAGCGGCTGCCTTGAACTTACGGGCCTGCTCAGCAAACTCCTCCCAGGTTGTGGGCACTTCCAAGCCATATTGATCAAAGAGATCCTGGCGGTAGAACAGGGCGATGGCGCCGCTGTCCTGCGGGGTGCCGTAGATCTCTCCGTCCATGGAGCACCAGCCAAGGGCCTGTTCGCCATACAGCTTCACGAAGGTTTCCTCATCCAGCCACTTGTTGATGGGTTGGAAGGCTCCCAGGTCCATATACTCCGGTGCAAAGGAGTACTCCACCATGAGCACATCGGGCAGACCAGATCCCGCTGCCAGAGCGGTCTGGGCCTTTTCATAGTGCACGCCGAAGTCTTCCCAGATCACTGTAATGTTGGGATAGACCTTCTGGAACTCTTCGATGGAGTAGTTCTCGTTGCTGGTCCAGGCCCACATGGTTATCTCCACGGGCGGGCCTGTGTATTCAGGATAGTAGTCAGCTGCGCAGACGCCAACGCTTAACGCAAGCGCCAACAACAGTGCTAAAGCAACTCTCTTCATTGACTCTTCCCTCCTGATTGATTTATCCCTTGACCTTCGACCCTCTCAGCGCTTGGCTAACCTTGGGACACCCCTCCTTTCCCCCTTGTTAGTCGCGCAAAATCCATGCAGTAGTGCCGTGCAGTGGTACGTCTTCGAGGTATGATGTCTGACGTTTGTATGGTTATTCGTCGTACCTTAACAAATTCCTCTTAATTAAGGACAGAGAATTGCTAAAATTGCAGGATGGGAAACAAAACGCCGCCCGCGTTTACAGTATGTGAGCTGTGTTTATGATTTTGCAAGGGAATTATCAAATACGGAAGGAAATCATCAGACATCGTGGAATACTTATATGACAGATGTCGGACATCCTACGTTTCTGGGACAGTGAGGTGGGAGCGCATGGGCTAGGAGGGAGAAAGCGTAGCGCTTGCGATGTGTGATCTCAATACATGATTGAGGAGGAGAGACATGAGATCGAAAAGCGTGCTGTTGCTGTTGGTTGTGGGCTTTTGCCTGGTTTTCTCGAGTGTGCTGCTTGCTGCTGAACCGCCCAGACACGAGACCCTCATTGCCGACATCCTCACAGGTAAGGTGGGCAATCCGGGGAACTTCAACTTCTGGGCCACCTGGGTCGGCAACGACAAGGGTCTGCAGCAGCTGGTCATCGATCCCCTCTGGATGGCAGACTACGTAACGGGTGAGATGATCAATGTTCTGGCCAAGGAGAATCCCATCTACAGCGAAGACTTCACCACCATGACGGTCAAGCTGCGGGAAGGGATCTACTGGAACGATGGGGTGCCCTTTACAGCCGATGACGTGGTCTACACTGTAGAGCTGAGCATGGCCACCCCCGGGTTTGGCTATCACACCCAGTTCAATCAATATGTAGAGAAAGTCTACAAGACAGATGACTACACAGTGATCTTCGAGCTGAAACAGCCCAACTCCCGCTTCCACTATCAGTTCCTGGATCGCTGGGGTGCCTGCCGCATTCTGCCCAAACACGTCTTTGAACAAGTGGAGGATCCCCTCAGCTTCCAGTTTAACCCGCCTGTGGGCACCGGCCCCTACAAGCTCGTAGACTATGATCTGGGCGGTTACTGGTTCCTCTATGAACTCAGGGAAGACTGGGAGCGGACCGCCACCGGCATGCTCTACGGCAAGCCTGCACCCAAGTATGTCAAGTTCATGTATGTTGGCGATGCGTCCAAGAAGGCCATGGCCATGATCAACCATGAGCTGGATATGGCGGACTTGACCCCCGAGTCCCTGGAGGTTGTGCTCAGCAGGAACGAGTATGCTTCCGGCTATTACAAAGACTTCCCCTGGGCCGAACTTCTGCATCCCTGCGTAACAGGTGCTGCTTTCAACACCTTGGTCTATCCGTTTGACAATCCGGAAGTACGCTGGGCGCTGAACCTGGCCCTGGATGCCAAGAACCTGGCCCTCACGGCCTACAACGGCGCGGTGGCCTTTGCTCCCGCCTACATCCCGGCGCTGCTTCCGTACTACGAACTCTACTATGAGCGGATGCTGCCCTACCTGGAGGAGTATACGCTGGAGATCGACGGCGAGGAGTATAAGATCTTCAATTCCAACCTGCCCTTCGAGATGGCAGAGGAGGCCAGGCGCAGAGGGTACGATGTGCCTGAAACAGAGGAAGAGATCCGGATCATGTTCGGCTATGGCTGGTGGAAGCATTCACCTGAGCTGGCCGAGAAGCTCCTACTGAAGAACGGCTTCACCAGAGGCAGAGACGGCAAATGGCTGCTGCCCGATGGCACGCCGTGGAAGATTGAGATCGTCTGCTTGACCGCGGCCACCAACCCCTCCTTCAAGTGGGCCTTTGCCATCGCCAACCAGTGGTCGGCCTTCGGCATTGACTGCGAAGCTATACCCACTGAGGTGGTTGAATCCCTCACCGAGACCGGTGACTACCAGGTTGTGGGCGGCCAGCCGGCAGCTGAGCCCTTCGGCGCAGGTATCGACCTGTACAGGGGTCTGAACGTGTTCCATTCCCAGTACTGGAAGCCCATCGGCGAGAAACTCGTCGGCCACCAGTCCAGGTGGGTGAATGAAGAGATCGACTACTTCATCGACCAGATGGAGCAGACCGACTACAGCGATCCGAAGAACATCGAGCTGGCCATCGAAGTTGCTAAGCGGCTCATTGACGGGCAGCCCGGCGTCTCGTTGGCTTCCTTCCCGGGCTTTATGGGCCTCGACAACTACTACTGGACGAACTATCCCACCGGCGACAACCCCTATGCTGTGCCTTGGTATCACTGGCCGAACTTCAAGTTCGTCCTGCCTTTCCTCCAGCCAACGGGAAGGCATTAATGACCCTGAGAAGCCTCCCTTTCCAGGGAGGCTTCTTGAAATACCGTTGAACATTTCCAGTGTGGGGGGTTCGCCTTGCTGAAGAAGTACTATATCCCGCGGCTCATCCAGTATTTCACGGTGGTATTCATCGGGCTGACTCTGGTCTTTGTGATTCCCCGTCTGCTGCCTTCCAACCCCGTGGAAAGCCAATTGAGCAGAATGATGGCGCAAGGACAGTATCTGGATCCCGCGGCCATCGAGCAGATCAGAGAAACGCTGCAGCAGCTGTACGGCCTCGAAGGGGGCATGTTCCAGCAGTACATCTCTTACTTCAAGAGGTTGTTCACAGGGGATTTGGGCCCTTCCTTTACCCAGTTTCCCACTCCCGTTATGACCCTGATCAAGCAGTCACTGCCGTGGACGGTGGGGCTTCTGCTTGTCTCCTTGACCATCTCATGGCTGATCGGCACGATCCTGGGGGGCATCAGGGTCAGCTTCCCCCACTCCAGGCTGGCCAGGCTCATTGAGCTTGTCATCATGGGAGTCAGACCGATTCCCTATTATATTGTAGCTTTGGTGCTGCTCATTCTCTTCGCCTTCCTGGTTCCCGTGTTCCCCATGGCCGGCGGCTACAGCATGGGTGTGAAAATAGGCTTCAATGCCCGGTTCATCCTGAGCCTTTTGCGCCACGCTTTTCTACCCGTTTTGTCCATGGTGATCATTGAAATCGGCGGCTGGTTTCTGCAGATGCGCAATGTGGCTTCTAACATCATCGAAGAGGATTACGTGGTTTATGCGGAAGCCTCGGGCCTGCCCAAAGCGAAAATCGTGTTTATGTATATCATGCGCAATGCCATCATCCCGCAGATCACGGGTTTTGCCCTCAATCTCGGTTTTATCTTTGGCGGCGCCTTGATTACCGAGATCGTTTTTGCCTACCCCGGCATGGGCTATCTGCTGTACTCCGCGATCTTGGCAGGAGATTACAACCTGATCATGGGCATCAACGTCTTTTCCATTATTGGTGTTTCCACGGCCATGCTCGTGGTGGACCTGGTTTATCCGCTGCTTGATCCCAGGGTCAGGTATTCATGAGGGGGTAAGACAGGTGTTTGCAGTTATCCGTGATCTTTACAGAAACGACAAAAGATTCGCCTTCGGCTTCACTGTGCTGGCCTTCTTTGTGATCATCGCCTTTGTCTCCCGCTTTGCGCCCTACGATATGCGGGCGTGGAACACAGTACCCCGGGACCTGCGGCCGAGCCTGCAGCATCCCCTTGGTACCAACTCCATTGGGCAGGACATTATGTGGAAGGCCATGGCCGCCATCAAGAATTCCCTGCTTTTGGGGGTGATCGCCGCGGCCATCTCCCGGGTGATCGCCATTGTGGTGGGCCTTCTGAGCGGGTATAAAGGGGGGCTGTTTGACCGTGTGGTCATGGTGCTTACAGACAGTTTTATCATCATACCCCTCTTTCCCATTCTGATCCTGATCGCCACGATCCTGCGCAGCTCACTGAACATGGTGGTGCTGGGCATCGTGATCGGCCTCTTTGGCTGGGCCTGGGACGCCAGGCTGTTCCGCTCCCAGATTCTCAGCCTCAAGGAGCGGGAGTTCACGAGAACGGCGGTTTTTTCCGGCCTGAAGACCTTTAAGATCGTTACCACGGAGCATTTGCCCTACATCGTTCCGCTGGTCATGGCCACCACCATCAACAACGTGATTTGGGTGATCGGCATGGAGGTGACCCTTTCCATGCTGGGACTGTCCAACCTGAACACGCCCACCATTGGCACCATGATCTACTGGGCTTTGCAGTACCAAGCGATCTTCCTGGAAAGGTGGAACTGGATTCTAACCCCGGTCATTATCTGCGTCGTTTTGATCCTGGCGCTCTACATGCTTTCCACCAGTATCAGCGAGTACCTGGATCCCCGCACGCGGCTGCAGATGATCAGAAAGAGGTGAGCACATGGCCATTTTGGAAGTCAAAAACCTCAAAGCCTACTATATAACCCACAAATACGGGCGCAGCAGCACGGTGCGGGCTGTAGATGGTGTTTCCTTCGAGGTGAACAAGAACGAGATCTACGGGATCGCCGGGGAATCGGGCTGCGGCAAGTCAACACTGCTCAAGGCGGTGAGCGGCTTAGTCAAGCCGCCCCTGCAGATTCTAGACGGAGAGGTCAGCTACAACTTCTCCGACGAAAGCTTGAACATCCTGTCCCTCAACGATGATCGGCAGAGGCGCAGGCTTAGGGGAGTGCGCATCTCCCTGATCCCCCAGGGCAGCATGAGCGTGCTCAACCCGGTGCGCCGCATCCGCAAGTCCTTCGAGGATGTGGTCTATGCCCACCTGGATGTAAGCGAAAGCGAGTTCGAGGAGATGGTTAGGGACCACCTCCAGGCCCTGGGCTTGGACTGGACCGTGATGCACACCTATCCCCACCAACTATCCGGCGGGATGCGGCAGCGGATTACCATCGCCCTGTCCACCATACTCCGCCCCGATATCATCTTCGCCGATGAACCCACCACCGCCTTGGATGTGGTGGTGCAGCGGGGCGTGGTTCAGCTGATCAAAAAGATCAAAGAGGAACAGCAGAACACCCTGATCCTCGTGACCCACGACATGTCCATCCATGCCAATCTCTGTGACCGTTTGGCCGTGATGTACGCTGGGGAAATAGTGGAGGAGGGTGATGTCCAGACCCTGTTCAGCAATCCTAAACATCCCTATACTTCCATGCTGCTCAACTCCCTGCCCCGGGTGGGCGACAGCTCCCCCCGGGCAAGTGCCCCCGGAGCTCCGCCGTCCCTGGTGGATCCTCCGCCGGGGTGCAGGTTTCACCCCCGCTGTCCCTTTGCCATGGAGCGCTGCCGCAAGGAAGCGCCTCTCCTGAGGGATGTGGGCAATCGGCACAGAGTGGCATGTTTCCTGCAGGAGGGTGGCCAATGAACAACGACAAGCTGCTTGTACTGGATAACGTTACCAAGGTATTCACTAAGGGACAGGGCTTTGTCAAATCCAAGATCGAAGCAGTGAGCAGGGTCTCCTTCGAACTGGAGCTTCAGCCGCCGGAGATTTTCACCTTGGCAGGGGAAAGCGGCAGCGGCAAGTCCACTGTGGCCAAGCTGATTCTGGGCTTTGAAGCCCCAACCTCGGGCAGCATCTACTACAAAGGTCAACCGCTGGAGCACCTCAAGGGCAAAAGGGAGTTCATCAGGGATGTGCAGCCCATCTTCCAGAACCCCTTCGAGACCTTCAACCCCCTCAAAAAGGTGCAGAACTACTTCCACGACACCGAGCGCAGCTTCGGCAGCCCTCCCCGGGGACAATACCCCCTCACGGAGCGCTCCTTGGAGCTGGTGGGGCTCACCGCCGCGGAGATCAAGGACAAATACCCCAGTGAGATGTCGGGGGGACAGCTGCAGCGGGCGTCCATCGCCAGGGCGCTGATCACCAATCCATCGCTGCTCATCGCCGATGAACCGGTTTCCATGATCGATGCTTCCCTACGCATGTCGGTGGTGAACCTGTTCAAGCGCCTGAAAGAAGAGCAGGGGGTGAGCATCATCTACATCACCCACGACCTGGCCACCGCCTACTACATCAGCGATCGCATCGCCATTATGCTCCGGGGCCAGTTCGTGGAGATCGGTTCCGTGAAGAAGGTTTTGGACAATCCGCTCCATCCCTACAGTCAGCTCCTGCAAAGTTCAGTGCCTGCCCCCGATCCCCGGGATAGGTGGACGGAGGATATCGCCTTGAGCGATTTGGAGGCCAGGGAGTACACCAGGCAGGGCTGTAAGTTCGCGGGACGCTGCCCGCGGGTGATGGAGATCTGCCAAAGGCAGGAGCCTGAACACTATAGGGTGGATGATCGGCTGGTGAAGTGTCATTTGTACCGGTGAGTCTTTGAAGGTAGGTAATGCAGATGGGAATTAACAAGATACGCAGAAAAAAGGTGTGGGAAGAGGTCGCCGAAGAGCTGCAGCGGCTCATTGTCAGCGGGCATTGGGAAAAGGGAGAGCGACTGCCCAGTGAAGTGGAACTGGCCAAGGAATTCGGGGTAAGCCGCTCCGCACTCCGGGAGGCGCTGCGTTCGTTAAGCTCCCGGGGGCTGGTCCAGATCCGGCATGGGGAAGGCAATTTCGTTTGGTATCCCGAGCCGGAGGATTACCTCCATCCCCTGATGCCCCGGCTGATGGCCGACCGGGAAGATGTGTTCGCCATTATGGAAGCCAGGCGCATGGTGGAGGTGACCACCGCCCAGCTGGCGGCCCGCCGGGCTACCCCCGAGATGCTGGGGGGACTGGAGGCACTGCTGGAGAAAATGGAGGCTTCCCGGGAGGACCGTGAGCAGTTCGCCCGCCATGATCACAGCTTCCACAAGCAGATTGTCCTGGCTACCCAAAACAACGTAATTGTGAAAATCTACGAAGCCATCGAGGTGTTCTTGGTGTCCCAGCAGCTGGAAATCGTCGCTTTCGCCGATGCCATAGAACGGGGCATCAACGATCACCGCGCCATTCTGGAGGCCATAAAGGCTGGAGATGAAGAGCTGGCCGCGGAAGCCATGCGCACCCACATGGAGCGCACTTATAAGGCCATCTTGGAAAACAGGCGAAAGGAGGAGCTGCATTGAGGAAGATCGGGTTTATCGGTCTGGGGCTCATGGGGCGCCCCATGGCTTTGAACCTGCTCAAGGCGGGCTACCCGCTCACAGTGTATGACCGCAATGAGCATAAGGTGGCAGCCCTGGTGGAGGCAGGGGCCCAGGGGGCGAAGACGCCCCGGGAGGTGGCGGAGGCTGCGGAAGTGATTGTCACCATGCTGCCCAACTCGCCCCATGTCCGGGAAGTTGTTTTTGGCGAAAACGGCCTTTACCCGGCGCTGCGCCCCGGCCAGTATTTCGTGGACATGAGCTCCATCTCGCCCCTGGCGGCGAAGGAAATCGCGGAAAGGCTGCAGGAAAAGGGGGTCGAGGCCCTGGACGCCCCCGTTTCCGGCGGCGTGGAGAAGGCCCAGGCGGGTACCTTGGCCGTGATGGTGGGGGGCAGTGAACAAGCTTTTGCCGCGGTGAAGGATGTGCTTGGGGCCATGGCCGGTTCCATCGTCCTGGTTGGCCCCGCAGGGGCTGGGCAGATGTGCAAGCTGGTGAACCAGATGATCGTGGCGGTGAATATTGCGGTGATCGCGGAAGCCTTGACCCTGGGCAAGAAGGCGGGGGTGGATCCCGAGCGGATCTTCCAGGCCATCCGCGGCGGGCTCGCGGGCAGCCAGTGCCTGGAGGATAAGGCCCCCCGCATGTTCTCCGGGAACTTCGCGCCGGGCTTTCGGATTAACCTCCATGCCAAAGACCTGGCCAATGTCCTGGAAACCAGCCGGGAGCTGAATGTCGCCGTACCCCTCACCGCACAGGTGATGGAGATGCTCCAGGTCTTGCTCGGGGATGGCTTGGGAGACCGCGACCATGGCGGTCTGGCCCTGTTCTACGAGAAGTTGAACTCGCTGTCACTCAAGCAGGAAAGTTGAGGCAGGCCCATGGAAAAACGAGATGTGAAGTACCTAGAAGCTAAAGCGCGCCTGGTGAGGGAAGGGATTATCCGGGCCATCGGTGTCAATCAGCGGGGCCATTTAGGGGGTTCCATGTCCTGCGCGGATCTGGTCACCGCCCTGTATTTTTACAAAATGCGCCACTGGCCTGAGGATCCTGAGCATGCGGACCGGGATCGGCTGATCTTAAGCAAGGGCCACTCGGTACTGGCCCAGTATGCCGCCTTGGCCCACTGCGGTTATTTTCCGCCCGCGGCCCTGGAGACCACAAAGCAGCTGGGCTCTTTTCTCCAGGGGCACCCCGAGCGGGATCGCACCCCTGGCGTCGAGGCCAACACCGGCAGTCTCGGCCAGGGGCTCTCCATCGGCTTGGGGCTGGCCTTGGCTGGCCGGCTGGATAGGCGGGACTACAGGGTCTATGTCATTTTAGGCGATGCGGAACTGGCGGAAGGACAGGTCTGGGAAGCGGCCACCGCCGCCGCTTTTTACAAAACCGACCGCCTCATTGCCATCGTTGATCACAACAAGATGCAGGCCACGGGCAGAATTCCCGAGCTTTACGATGTGGGCCCGATCGCCGAGAAGTTCAGGGCCTTCGGCTGGCGTGTTTTGGAAATCGACGGCCATGACTTTGCAGCCATCGTCGATGCCCTGGATGCCGCGGACCAGTCCACCGGGCAGCCTGTGGCCATTATCGCCCATACGGTGAAGGGCAAAGGGGTGTCCTTTGCGGAGAACGTGGCCAGTTTCCACAATGGGGCGCTCACTGAGGAGCAGTACCAGCAGGCGCTGCGGGAGATTGCCGGGGATGGGGTGTAGCAGATGAGAAAACTTGCGTGTCCGCGGGAAGCCTACGGCAGGTATCTGGTGAAGCGGGCGGCGGAAGATGAACGGATCGTGGCCCTGGATGCGGACCTGAGCGGTTCCACCATGTCCTGTCTCCTGCGGGAACAGTATCCGGAAAGGCACTTTGAAATGGGCATCGGTGAACAGAACATGGTGGCTGTGGCCGCGGGACTGGCTTTAGGGGGTAAGATCCCCTTTGTGCATTCCTTTGCGGTGTTCTTAACCGGCCGGGCCTTTGAGCAGGTCCGGCAGAGCGTGGCCTTGGCCAAAGCCAACGTGAAGCTGGTTGGTTCCAGCTACGGCTTTTCCGACTTCGGGGATGGAGCCACCCATCAGGCGCTGGAGGATGTGGCCATCATGCGGGCCCTGCCCAACATGACCGTTTTGGTGCCCATGGACCCCGGGGAAGTGGAGGAAGCGGTGGATCTGGCTTTGGAAATAAGGGGTCCCGTCTACATCCGCATCAGCCGTTCGCCCATGGAATACCTACCCAAGGAAGAACCAGGCCTAGGGCCTGCGCTCCTGCAGGATGGTAAGGACCTGGTGGTCTTCGCCAACGGCCTCATGACTAGCCTCGCCCTGGAAGCCCGGGAGATCCTGGCCCAGGAGGGAATTTCCCTGCGGGTGGTCAATGTGAGCTGCGTGAAGCCCTTGGCCAAAGATGGCATCCAGCGCTTGGCCGCGGATGTCAAGGGCGTGATCACCGTGGAGGAACACAGCGTGATTGGCGGCTTGGGCAGCGCCGTTTTGGAAGCGCTGGCCCTCACCCCCAAGCCCACCTGTCTGATCGGGGTGGAGGATGCCTTCGGTCAATCGGCCCAGAGCCACGGGGAACTTTTGGCCCACTACGGCTTGACCACAGAGGCCATCTGCGAGCGAGCCCGCTTCCTGATGGGAAGGGGGTGAGGATGGATTGCTGGAAGCTTTCAGTCTCACGGGGAAAGTGGCCGTGGTCACCGGAGGGGCCCAGGGCCTAGGCCGGGCCATGGCCTTCAGCCTGGCTGGTGCGGGGGCTAAAATCGTCATTGCCGACATCAACGAGGAAAAGGCCCGGGCCACCGCGGAAGAGCTGAGGCAGGCGGGCTTTGCCGCCGAAGCCTACCAGGTGGATGTGGCCCAGCGCAGCGGTGTGGACAGCCTGGTTAGCCATGTGGTGGAGCGCTACGGGCGCCTGGATGTGGTGGTGAACAGCGCGGGGCTCAACCGCCGCTATCCCATGGCGGAGATCACTGAAGCGGATTACGACACCATCATGGATGTGAATCTCAAGGGGACGTTCAACGTGTGCCAGGCGGCGGGCAGAGCCATGCTGAACCTCGGCATCCGGGGATCGCTCATCAACATTTCTTCCATGTCTTCGCTTATCATCAACAGACGGCGGCCCGTTGGGGTGTACTGCGCCGCCAAAGCGGGGGTGAACGGCTTGACCCGGGCCTTTGCCGCGGAGTGGGCGCCCCACGGCATCCGGGTTAACGCCATTGCCCCAGGGTATTTCCTCACCCCTTTGAACGAGCCGTGGATGCAGACCGAGCAGGGCAGGGACGCACTGGAGCAAACGCCCATGGGCCGCTTTGCTGATCCCAAGGAGATCGGTCCCACCGCCGTTTACCTGGCCTCGGACGCCTCTAGTTTTATGACAGGACATGTTCTGGTGCTGGATGGAGGTTACACCATCTGGTAGAGCAGCAAGAAGCTTAGATGTATGGCAAGCTGGGAGGAGAACATATGGAGACCACCAAAGTTGCCCTGATTGGAGTAGGGGATATCAGCGGCATTTATCTCGACAATTTGACCAGGTATTTTAAGCAGGTTGAAGTTATTGGTGTTTGTGATTCCATTCGCGAAAAGGCGGAGCAAGCTCAGAAAAAGTACGGGATCCCCAAAGTCTACGAGACCTTGCAGGAGGCCTGCGGGGATGGGGAAGTGGAGATCATCGTCAATCTGACCCGTCCCTATGAGCACTTCGCCGTGACCAAGGCGGCCCTGGAAGCGGGTAAGCATGTTTACACGGAAAAGCCCTTGGCGGCCACGAAAGAAGAAGGGGAACAGCTGGTTAATTTGGCCCGGGAGCGGGGACTGAGCATCGGCGGGGCGCCGGATACCTTCTTAGGTGCTTCCATCCAGACCTGCCGTAAACTGATCGATGCCGGGTTTATCGGCGAGCCCATCGGCTTTACTGCCTCCATGATCTGCCGGGGCCATGAAAGCTGGCATCCCAGTCCCGAGTTCTATTACAAATTCGGCGGAGGACCGCTGTTGGATATGGGGCCCTATTACCTCACGGCCCTAGTCAACCTCTTGGGACGGGTGGCTGCCGTGACCAGCGTGGCCCGCACCACCTTCAAGCAGCGCACCATCACCAGCCAGCCCCTGGCGGGCAAAGTGGTGGATGTGGAGGTACCCACCCATCTCATCGGGATCTTGGAACTGGACAGTGGGGCGGTGGGCACTTTGTTCACCACCTTTGATGTGGTCTACAAAGAGCAGGCCCGCTTGGAGATCTACGGTACAGAAGGAACCCTGCGGGTTCCCGACCCCAACATGTTCGGTGAGAAGGTCTACCTGCTCCGTCCCGAAGTAGGTGAGTATCTGGAGATGCCCCTGGTGTTCGACTACAAAGACAACTTCCGGGGCTTGGGTCTGGCTGATATGGCGGTAGCCTTGAAAAACAAGCGGCCCATCAGGGCCAATCTGGAGCAGCTCTTCCATGTCCTGGATGTGATGACCGCCTTTGAGCGGAGCAGTGCGAAGCAGGCGCGGGAAGAGATCCACTCGCCCTTTACCCGTCAGGCACCCATGGAGAAAGCCCGGGTTTTGGGAATCATCGACAGGTAGCTGTAAATCTAAAGCGACATGGGAGGCGAAGGAAATGAAGATCGCTTATACTGGCTGGACGTGGTTGATTCACCATCAGGACAATCAAAAGTACGAGTTTGAGCAGTTTCTCAAGGAAGTAGCGGATCTGGGCTATGATGCGGTGGAGAATTTCGCCTTCATCACCAAGTACTTCGATAATGATGCCAAGGCCGTAAAAGAGCTTTTGGACAAATACGGGTTGGAAATGGCCTGCCTTTACCATCACTTCTCCACCGATCCGGAAGCGGACTACGCCAAAGCGGTGGAATATGTGGATTTCATGAAGCAGATCGGAGCCACTTACATGAACCTCCAGGCGGTGATGTGGCAGGATGAGCCCTACGAACGTCCCTTAGATGAACAGACCGTCCTGGCCTACGCGGAGCTGTCCAATAGAATCGGCAGGCTCTGCCGGGACAACGGCTTGGTGGCCTGCATGCACCCCCATGCCAACACAGCCATCTATAAGGAAGAAGAGATCGATCTCTTCCTGGCCAACACCGATCCGCAGCTGGTCAGCCTCTGTTTGGACACGGCCCACACCACCTTAGCCGGCATGGACTGCGTCCGGGCCTTTGACAAATACGGGGACAGGCTCGGCTATGTGCACCTGAAAGACGTCTATGCCCCCAGCGAGGAGTATGCCCAGTGGCCCATGGCCCGTTTTTGCACCTTGGGCTATGGCATCGTCGATTTCAAAGGTGTGTACAAAGTCCTCAAGAAGCACGGCTATGACGGCGTCCTCTGCGTGGAACTGGACAACCCGCCGGTCTGCAACTACAAGGCGGCCATGGATTCCAGAAGATACATCCATAACGTCCTGGGTCTCTAGGGGCACAGAACCGATCCTGACCGGGGGGCCGCAGCATCGGGCTCCCCGGTCTCTTTGCCGTTTCGGCCAGGGGTTCATGGCGGTGGCCTTGGGTGCAGGAATTGTCTGCCGCCCCCTTGAATTAATGCTTTGGATAAAATAATCTAGTTGATGAATGTGTTGGTTAGGGAGCGATGGGAATGAACATGAACATGAACAAGAAGGAGCTGCCCGGCAAGAATATCGAGGATGTTCAGAAGCTCAACCAGGTGACAGTGCTGCAGTGCATCCGCCAGAACGAGCAGATCTGCCGCCGGCAGGTTGCCGACATGGTTGGTTTAACGCCTGGCACCGTCACCAATATAGTGAGGGACCTGATCGCTTCGGGTTATGTGGTGGAAACCGGTTATCTTTCGGGCAAGAAGGGACGCCGGGCCGTGGGCCTGGCCATCAACCGCCGGGGGTTCCATGTTTTGGGCGTGCGCCTTTCCCGATCCTCCATAGTGTGCCGGGTGTTCAACCCCAAAGCCGAGGTGATCCTGGCCAAAACGGCGGTCATCGAGGATTTTGAGGATGCGGAACGCGTGCTCCGCAGCATGCTGGATCTCATGGAGGAAGTGGTGGAAGAAAGCGGCGTGCGTTCCAGTCTGCAGGCCATCGGCGTAATCACCCCCGGTCCCATCAACTTCAAGGAAGGTAAGATCACCCACCTCCATGGCAATGTCCACTGGCGGGACGTTCCCATCCGCTCGCTGATTCAGGACCATTTTGGCATCCCCACCATCCTGGAGCACGACGCCAATGCCGCTGCCTTAGCGGAAGTGCTCTTTGGCGAGGCGAGGGAAGCCAGCAGTGTACTTTATATCGCGGTGGGGCGGGGAATCGGTGCCGGGTTGGTCTTAGACGGCGAAGTCTACCGCGGTTACATGGGTACGGCAGGTCAAATCGGCCATCTCAGCGTGAATCTCTCCGGGCCCCCCTGTGAGTGCGGCGGAACGGGCTGCTTGACCAACTATGCTTCCAGCAGGGCCTTTCTCAAGCAGATGCGGCAAGAATTGGGATCAGATGTAAGCTTGGAGGATCTGGTGACCTTGGCCCGGGAAGGCCATCCTGTGGTGTTGGAAGGGGTCAAGCAGGCAGCCATCTACACCGGAGCCGCCGCGGCCGGGGCAGTGAACTTGGTGAATCCCGCGGTGGTGGTGTTTGGCGATGAGATGACCGAGTTTGGTTCCCTCTGGTTCGATACCGCGAAGGAGACACTCCTTTCCAGGCTCGCCCCGGAAATCAGGGCCAACACCAAGGTGCGCCTTTCCACCTTTGGCCAGGAAGCGTTTCTTTTGGGCACCGGGGCCATTGCCCTGGAGTATGTCTGGCAGAACCCCATTGTCACACCCAATGCCGTCAGCTAGAATAGGGGCAGGCCATCCCTGTCAGGGGTGGCTTTTTGTGTGCCCGGCATGTCTACCGAGCCGATGGGTTGAGAGAAACCCTACCGCCCAACCAGCGGGAAGGTAACCAGCAGGCAAGGGCGCCACTGGCAACAGTGGGGTCTGGAGGAAGCCGAGGGGGTGCCTTGGAACA
>NZ_JBHGXH010000253.1:0-1208 GCF_041936445.1 Candidatus Darwinibacter acetoxidans
CGCGTTAATGCCCTTCCTCTCCCCCTCCTTCACCTGAGGGCAACCGAGGTTGAAGACAACGATAGCCATTCCGTCTTTCTGCAGCAAGCCAATCTTTTTCCGGCCCAGCGGCAGCCCCAGCTCAGAGTTACCGGTAATTACAGTAACCTGGTGCCCCTGTTGAATAAGGCGACGGCCGATCTCAAAAAAGCGTCTTCCCGGCACAGAGCCGTTAACAGCAAAAAGTTGGTGTAGTATTAGGATGTGCAGTAACCTGACCCCCCTTAAGCGGTTCAGTTACCAAGAATACTTCGTTGCCAGTAGTTTGTGATAACCGTTTAACGCCACCTGCAGCCATCTCACCGACCACAATTTTTGAAATGACAGTCAAGCTTGGGCCAGTTGATAGGCTAGGCCGCTGATATCGCCGGCCCCCATCACAATAATCAGATCACCGGGGCGGGCCCAGTCCAGGGCCATTCGGCCCAGCTCAGCCAGCTCATCGCTCCAATAAACCGGCTGGCCCTTAATTTCGCTGATGCGCCGGGCCAGGGCCTCAGAGGTGATCCCTTCACGCGGTTTTTCACCGGCAGAATAGATCCGGTGCAGCAAAACCAGGTCAGCATCGTCAAAAGAACGGGCAAACTCTTCAAAAAAGTACGCGGTCCGGGAATAGCGATGCGGCTGAAAGATACAGCAGACCCGTTTACCGGCCGCACGGGCTGCCTCCAGGGTTACCCTTACCTCGGTGGGGTGGTGGGCATAATCATCGATAACCGTAACCCCGTTAACCTCGCCTATAACTTCGAAGCGTCGCTTGGCGCCACGAAATTCGGTCAGGGTTTCAGCGCACCGGCCCGGGTTTAAGCCGAGCTCTGCCGCTACCGCCAGCGCCGCTACGGCATTGCTGACGTTGTGGCGGCCGGGCACCCGCAAGTTAACGGTTCCCGTAAGCGGTTCGCCGCGGCGATAAAAGGTAAAGCTAGACCCCAGCCCGGTTAAAGCAATCTCGCGACCGGTATAAGCAGCCCCGTTCTGAGCAAGACCATAGGTGACTACTTTTTGATCTGCCCGGTGAGCTAATTCCCGTAAAAAAGGATCATCAACGCAGAGCACGGCCCAGCCGTCCGGATGCAGGTTTTGCAGAAAAGCTTCATAGGCCCGCTGCATCAGGCTAAAGTCATTCTGGTAGTGCTCCAGGTGATCGGCTTCCACGTTGGTAATCACGG
>NZ_JBHGXH010000254.1:0-4247 GCF_041936445.1 Candidatus Darwinibacter acetoxidans
CAGGTGCGGAGCGGACCGCCGACGCACTCAAAGGTTGCGCCGCTTATTGAGTCGATGTTTGCGGAGGAGAAGATCATATTCGGCGATAACCCGACCATGCGCTGGTATGTCAACAACACGTACCAGGAGCTAGACGCAAAGGGAAACACGACGTACAAGAAGATCGAGCCGAAAACCCGCAAGACAGACGGGTTTTTTGCTTTGATACATGCACTGTCGAAGGACAGCGAGCTTCCGGAAACACAGGATTATGTCCCGATGCTGGATGTATACACCTACTGAAGGGGGTGAGCACTTGAGCTTATGGCAGACATTTTTGAGTTGGTTTAATAAAGACACAGGAACCCTACGGCTAGACGCCATCATCGGGGAGCTTGCCGCCGAGGTGTATTTCAAGGAGCTTGCGGTACAAGCCTGCGTGAACCTGATCGCAAATACCGTGGCCAGGAGTGAATTTCGGACCTACGAAGAGGGCAAGGAGGTCCGGAAGGACAACTACTACCTCTTCAACGTCGAGCCGAACCTCAACAAGTCAGCATCTAAGTTTTGGCGCGATGTAGTTGCAAGGCTGGTTTACGACAATGGCTGCCTGGTGGTGCAGTATGATAATCGCTTTTATGTAGCCGACAGCTACCAGGTGCAGAAGTTTGCTTTTCGCGATTACATCTACACCGACGTGACTGTGGACGATTTCCGGCTGAATCGGAGCTATGACGAGAGCGAAGTCTTTCATTTTGAGCTGCACAACGAGAAGATCAAGACGGTCATTGACGGGCTTTACCAGTCTTATTCCAAGTTGATTGCAGCGAGTCAAAACAGGTATAAGAAGGGTGCTGTCCGGCGTGGGGCCTTGACCGTGCCGACAACCTATCCGCAGACAGAGGAAGCGCAAGATGCCCTCAAAGACTTGCTAGATAGGCGGTTCAAGAAGTTTTTCTCAGCTGAAGGCGATGCGGTCATACCGCTAACCAACGGCATGACTTACACAGAGGCGGTAGGCGAACGATCCGGAGGCACAAAAGGCAGTCTCGAAGGCCGTGACATTCGGGCGTTTGTTGATGACATCTTTGATTTTGTGGCGATCGCTTTCCAAGTGCCACCGCAGCTCCTCAAAGGCAACGTGGCCGACACTGACAAGGCGGTCAACAACTTCCTGACGTTCTGTGTTAACCCGTTGGCCGAGCTGCTAACGGACGAGATCAACCGCAAGATGTATGGCAAGAGAGCTTACCTAGAACGCACATATATGATGCTTGACACTAGCCATATCCGGGCTGTTGACATCAAGGACATTGCCAATGCTCTGGATGTGCTGATCAGGTGTGGCGCCTACAGCATCGACGATTGCTTGATGGCCATGGGCATGGAGCCACTTAATACCGAGTGGAGCCGGGCAAGATGGATGACCAAGAACTATCAGCCTATTGAGGAGGCCTTTGAAGGGGGTGGTGAGGATTAAGAAATATTACGCATTAGCCGTAAAGGACAAGGAGGCGTCGATTTACATTTTCGGAGACATTGTGTCGTGGGAGCTATTCGAGAGCGATGTGTCGAGCTACAGCCTGGTTAAGGAGATTGAATCCCTACCCGAGGACATTGAGACAATCAATGTCTTCATCAATTCCTATGGAGGCGAAGTGGCCGAGGGGCTCGCTATCTACAACGTGCTGCGGCGGCACAAAGCAAAAGTCAAGACGCATTGTGACGGCTTTGCCTGCTCGGCGGCAAGTGTGGTATTTATGGCCGGCGACGAGCGGATCATGTCCAACGCGTCCTTGTTGATGATCCACAATGCATGGTTGCTAACCGCCGGGGATCAGAACGCCCTGCGGAAAGACGCAGACGACTTAGAAACCATCAACCAGGCTACCATCAACGCGTACATGAACCACGTTAGTATCACCGAGGACGAACTAAAGGCGATGATGGATGCTGAAACCTGGATAGCGTCAGCCGACGCGCTTGAGATGGGGTTTGCGACGGCCGTAGTGGATGGAGCCTCGGGCAAAAAGGCTAACCAGAGCTACCAGAGGCGATTGGTTGAGTTGGTGCTGACGCACCGGCAAGCAGCCAAGGAGCCTGACGTGGCACCGGAACCTGTGCCAGAACCCGAGCCCCAGCCGGAACCGGCCCCGGAGCCTGAGCCAGAACCCGAACCGGAGGACAACAAGCCTAAAAATCTAATGGCGGCACTCTTTGCCGCGGAGGGGGATTAACCGTGAAGAACATGGATCTGCTGGTAAAGCAGAAGAGCGACATTGTTGCGAAGATCAACCAGGCCATAACAGATGGCGACGAAGAGGCCTTTGCGAAGGCGTTTGCGGAGTATACGGAGATACTACAAGAGGCTGTCATGGCTGAGGCCAAAGGCCTTGTGGCGGCAGCTGACAACCAGATCCTTAGCGGTCGTGGCGTAAGGGCTTTGACCAGCGAGGAAACGAAATATTACAACGGGCTGATTGGTGCCCTGAAGTCTGGCAACCCGAAACAGGCATTGACCGACTTCAATGTGATTCTGCCCGTTACCGTGATCGATGCTATTTTCGAAGATCTGACCGAAGATCATCCACTGCTGGACGTGATCGGCTTCACGCCAACCGGCGCGCTGGTCGAAATCCTCGTAAATACGCAGGATGGGCGCCACTTAGCGACGTGGGACGACCTCTGCACCGAAATTGTTAAAGAGCTGACCGGGGGCTTCAGGAAGCTCGACCTAACGCAGAAGAAGCTCAGTGCATTCCTGCCCATCTGCAAGGCAATGCTTGATCTTGGTCCTGCGTGGCTTGACCGTTATGTGCGCGTAATCCTGTCCGAGGCTATCTCCAATGGCCTCGAAGGCGGCATCATCGACGGCTCCGGCCTAAAGGCTCCTTGCGGCATGAGGCGCGATCCTAATTCGCCGCTTGATCCCGTTACGGGCTACGGCCTGATTCCCAGCATCCCGTTCAACGAGATCAGTCCGGCGACCTATGGCGCGCTGCTTGCTGAGTTGTCTGTATCGCCCAACGGCCTGAACCGGAAGATCTCGGAAGTGATCTTTATAGTCAACCCACTTGACTATTTCACAAAGATCATGCCTGCCACATCGTTCCGGCGGCCAGACGGCACATATGCCTACGACATTTTCCCATTCCCAACGCGCGTGATCCAGTCCGTGTATCAGCCCGTCAACGAGGCGATCATTGGCCTACCGAAACGGTATTTCATGGGGCTTGGCACCTCCAAGGGCGGGAAGATCGAATACTCCGACGAGTATCGGTTCCTTGAGGACGAGAGGGTATACCTGACTAAGCTCTACGGCAATGGCATGCCGCTTGACAGCCGTTCGTTCCGCAGGCTGGATATCACCGACTTGAGGCCTGTGTATCCTATCGTGCGCACTACTCCATATGTAGATGCGCGGCTGGATGGGCTGAAGATAGCTGATGGAGCTGTGGCGATCAGTCCGGCGTTTAATGCGGATGTGCATTACTACACGGCTGAAACCGAAAATGTGGCCGACCTGGTGGCTGCAACCGCCAAGGATGCCAACGCGGTAATCACAGCGACGCTTAACGGCGTGGAGACAGACCTTGCCACGAATCAGGCCTGGACCGAGGGACAGAACGTCATTGTTATCACTGTCACCAACGGCGGAGTAGTTGAGACCTATATCCTGGTCGTGACATACACGGTAGAGCCTGAGGCCTAAGGGGCTGATGTAGTTGAGCAATAAACACAAAGTCAAAGTTCTCCGGACTTTCCGGAACAAATACAGTAAGTCCCTGCACAAAGCGGGGACTTACTTGTCTATCTCTATGAATCGGTATGAGGAGATCAATAATGCGGGATACGGCAAGCTGGTGGAGCTGGTGGAGGACACAGAAGGGGAGTGATACGCCATGCTGCAAGCAGTCAAAAACTATCTAAAAATCACTTGGAACGATGAGGACTCTCGCATCCAAGGGATCATCGACCGAGGGCAGGCGTATCTCAACGACCTAACCGGCACCACGCTAGACTTTGAGACCGACGGACAGCCCAAGGCCTTGCTGCTGGACTATTGCCGGTACGTCTACAATAACGCATCGGAGTATTTCGAGGAGAACTACAGCAAGGAGATCCTGCGGCTACAGCTCCAGGAAGGCATAAAGGCCATGGCTGATGAGGTGGTGTCTGATGAAGTCTAAGGCTGAAGTCATGCGCGACCTCGGCAGAGTCCGCAGGCGCAAGATCATTATCCAGCGGAAAGAGACAACGAAAGACGC
>NZ_JBHGXH010000255.1:0-4391 GCF_041936445.1 Candidatus Darwinibacter acetoxidans
GGGGGCGCAGGACCGCCCGCGCCCCCAGCCTGGGCTCCGTTTAGCTTATCTTCGCGCTTCCCACGTCCCGCCTGCCGCTGATCTGCTCGATGAGGTCCCGGATGCGGGGCTTCCGGACCACGCCGCCGCTGTCAACCGTAAAATCGGTGAAGAATCCTGATCGGCCAAACCGGAAGCCTACCTGCGTGATCGTCCCCAGCAGTCGCGGCAGGGGCCTGTCGGGTTCGGCAATCTCCGCTGCGTCTCCCGGTTGGATCTGCGGCCTGAAGGGTGCCACAAAAGATTCGATCACGCCGACATCTGCCAGCCGCCCGGCCAGGTATTCTGCCTTTGCCGCTGCTTGTGCCTGGGTCGTGCCCTCGGGGGCCTCGACGTAGAGGGTTTTCTTCCGGGGCAGATTCCATGTCTCGATAAACTGCACGTCGCGCCACGCCTTGACAGCAAATTCCCGATCGTGGACACAAACACGGCTGTAGGTCTCCCGGTCGTCCCGGGTGACTTCGCGTCCGAAACAATCCCGGCCGCGCTCAAAGCTGTATGTCCCGGGCGGCATGAAAAGCTGAACATACGCCGGGCTGCCGATGATGATCGTGCCGCTCGCGTCCTCCCGCATCTGCCAGCCGTTCCGGGTGCTGATCACTGACTGCAGGCCGTCGAAGTATGACATGTTCGGCGGAAACTCGATATTGATTGTGGCGCCGACGGATTCCACGCGGTGGTTGACCACGCCGGCGTCCTCCAGCATCTCCACCAGCACGGCGGTCACCGTGCCGGAGAAAGTATTATCTTCGTCGAAGGTCTGATCCTTGAGCAGCTTCCCCGTCACGTTCCGGGCCGTCAGGTCCACGCGCGGATTGCCAACAGCCGTGACGATCCGATCAAGGTAGTATTGCCCCAGCGCGATCCGGCTGCTGTCGCCAATGCGAAAATAGACGCTTACCCTTGTGCCGGGCGGGACCTCAGTTGTGCCCTCTGCCGCGATTATTCCTGCCGGGTTTTCGAGGGTGAGGGAAAGACTTACGCCCGGGTCGTCGTCGCTGAAGGTCATGGAGCCATCCACTAAATATTTATTCGTCTCCTGCTTCAGCAAAAAAACCGCCTGCCGGTGAGTGTTGCCGGTGAGCCAATTCGCCCAGAGGTTCATTCGCGGCAGGTAGGCAATAGTCAGGTGTCGCGCCCCCGTGTCCGGTGCGGCCAGGAGCGGCGCGGTAAATGTCCGGTCGGCAAAGTTGCCGAAAGGGGTTTCTGTGTCCACCGAGTAGATCCGCCCCGTGGCGTCGGTGTAGAGCACCTGGCAGATCTGATCCGGTGAGTGCCAGGCTTGCGGGGTGTGCCCGTCGGCGATCTTTTGGCTGTGCTCGAATGTTAGTTCCATTTACGTTTCCTCGCCGTATTGAATCGTGACCTGCAGGTCGAGAACGTGATTCACATCCTTGGGCACATATGACACGGTGTAGTCGGCGGTGATGATGGAGCCCTCGGCCGGTGGGGTGTCGAAGATAATGTTGTGGGTGGCTCCGGTGTTGTAGGCGCCGTCGATCACCGTGAGATAAGGGCTGCTATAGTGCCCTACCGCCAGGTATGCTCCGTCCGGGGAGAAGGCACAGCTGTGGCCGTTGCCTGCCAGGGTCGGGGTGCCGGAGATCACGCTCCAGTCGGAGGTGTCGATCACCGTGAGGTAGGGGCTGTTATAGTGCGCCACCGCCAGGTATGCTCCGTCCGGGGAGAAGGCGCAGCCGTAGCCTACGCCTGCCAGGGTCGGAGTATTTAGCCTCGCGCCCACATAATTTACCAGTTCGTTTACGGTCGGACTTGCTGCCACGTCGTCCACCTTGACGGTCACGCTCGCCCCAACCGCGTCATTCCAGGCCAGGTTGAACGCCGTCTCCTCCCCGTCGCCGATGCCGATCTGCTCGCCTTCGATGTTCCAGCCGGTGAACACCCCAGCGATGGGCAACTGCCCCCGGAATGTGCCCGCCGTGTCGCTGCTGCCCAGGCCGATGCCCCGAATCGCGCCGTTTCCATCGCTGATGCCCAGCCGCCGGACCGGGGTCGTGGCTTTCTTCGCTGCGGCACTCTTGATCCAATTTGCGGTTGTGATGCTGCTGCTCTGCCCGTGGCTGTCGTCTGCCGTCGTGCCTCTATGAAACTCCCTCGCCCCCGTCACCCGGAAATACTGTGTCGGGTAGCTCGCATAGCCAGTCAGATAGTTAATCAGCTCATTATTCTCCAGCGGCATTACCCAGCGGAATTTACCGCCATACATATCTGTCAGCTCGCCCAGCTCGATAAAGATCGTCGCGTAGATGGTGACGACCATGGTATCAGTCTTGACGATGCTGATCGGGTTGCCTTCGCTGTCCTCCAGGAAAGCATGGGTTACCAGATCCGTACTCCCGCTCCCGTACGCCACGCCGACTTCGGTCAGTTCGTGGCCGACGTATTCCTCCGGGTTGATCACGATCTGCTGCATCCAGGACGAGGTCGGCAGAGCACGCTCCCGGGTGACGGTTGTCGCGGACTTGCCGCCTGAATCGTTGAATAGGCTTGTCCGGGCCGGGTTGAGCGCGCCGTCTCCGGTGCCGAAGCGGATATATGAGAAATACGTCAGGAAGTTTACCAGCCGGGACCACATCTGATCCAGGATGATGTTATGCGCCTGATAGTTCTGCACTTCGCCGGTGCGGATGTCTTTGCACTCGATGTCGAAGCGGTTGCGGATGTTGGCTTTCGCGTCTACTCTTATCAAGATTTTACCTCCTTTCTAAAATAAAAGGAGCCCGAAGGCTCCCATGTCTGCTCATGTCTGCCGCTTTTACGGCGGGATGTCGTCAACGTGAATAAAGTCAACGAGAACACCCGTTCCGGTGACGGTGACGGTGTGCGCCTCGTATCCCGGCTCATAGGTTACGTTGATAAAGCCCACCACCGGCTCCCCGCGCACGGTGATGATGTGTTCATCCACCGGCGATGGTTCCAGGTCCTCCGGGGTGAAGGATTCCTCAAAGGATTCCACCGGGCGCAAGCCGGAGAGGTTGCCGACGTTCTGGTTGTAGGCAACGGTCAGATCGCCCTCGACGTTGTTAAATCTACCCGCCTCGGTCATGGTCAGTAGGATTTTATCCGGCGGGACTTCCGCCTCTTCCAGCCAGACCGCCAGAAGTGTCGGGGTCTTGCTGGTATCCTCCGTTTCCAGCGTGTAGCGGAGCCAGAGGTATGCGTCGTCAATGGTCAGCAAGTCCTCGTCATCTACCGACATCCACGTTTCCGGCGGGGTTTCATCGTCGTCGGTGCAGGCGTATTCAACGGTTACCGTTGTGTCCTCCGGGGTATTCGCCTCAAATCGCAGGCGGGGGTCGGCGGGTAGGGTGGCTGTGGGGATTGCTGGGGAGGTGTAGGTGCCGGGGGTGGGGTATTTCTCTGCAGTTTCTTGAAAAATAAAACCCATTGCGTTTGTCCATGAAAACCCGCTTGCCCCAAACAAGCCCTCGCGGTTCTCCCACAGCGTACCGTCATATAATCCTGACGCCGCATAGGCAACCCCTGATGGCCGAGCTATCTCAACGCGATACTCATCATTTTCGGCTACCCCTAACGAATCAAAACCTTCAAATGTTATCCAGCTATCCGCAGGGGCATCGTTTATGGTTTCCGTTCTATATGTTGTTTCGCCGTTATCGCTCTTAATGTTAAGCGTGTAATCGCCTGCCGTTTTCGTTTTTGCCTTAACTTTTGTAAGCGTCCCCGATTCCTTAGAGGTTACCCGGTTTGCTATCGTGGTGTAAGAACTCCCGGTTGCGTTTGATGTATCATACGTGTCCTCAACTTCATCGCCGGGAACTTCGCTCGATTCCAGCCGCAGACCTTCCTCCGTTTTCTCGGTATCATCAAACGTCCCGCCCTCGAAGTCCTCCTCATGCAGCGTCTGGATCGGCCTCCGCTCCACACTCTCCACCGTATATTCCCGCTGCTGCAGGGTGCCATAGAATAGCGGGTCTTTCTCCATACCCGTCACGGTAAAGGCAGATTCATTGCCGGACACGTCGCCCAGCAGGGACTCCGTGAACTTGATGACGATCTTTTTTCCTCTGCCCTTACTCATTCCAAATCGCCTCCACTTCCGGCGGACTTATCAGGATAAACTCAAGCCCAGTAGGGGTAAATGCGATCTCAAATGGATCGACGCTCTGCCCTGCCTCGCCCTTTGTGGTGCCGGAGCCTAAAAATTTCAGGGTCAGGTCGCCCTCGCCTAATAGTGACTGATTCGCATAATTCAAATTGTCCACGGTCAGAGTGATGTCAAAGGGGGTTGCCCCGGCAACGATGCCGGACACGGAAAATACTGCCTCATCCTCGTCCACTACGATAAAGTCCGCCGCCGTCAGTTCGGT
>NZ_JBHGXH010000256.1:0-1981 GCF_041936445.1 Candidatus Darwinibacter acetoxidans
GAAAGCTGACAACACCCGAAGCCGGTGACTTAACCCTAACAGGAGAGAGCCGTCGAAGGTGGGGTTGGTGATTGGGGTGAAGTCGTAACAAGGTAGCCGTATCGGAAGGTGCGGCTGGATCACCTCCTTTCTAAGGAGAACATTTGAGAAGTGAGAAGCGAGAAGTTAGAAGTGAGATGAAGAAAACTCACCTCCGACATCTCCCATCCCACATCTCAAACTCCAGGTCGGTACATCCATAATCAGAAGTCAGAAGTCAGAAGACGGAAGTCAGAATGTAGGAAGGAATTCAGCTAAAGCCGAATTCCAACAAACAATCCGGCAACCGGCAAAAGACAAGCGGCGACTGCCACTGTTTAGTTTTGAGAGACCGCGGGACTATAGCTCAGCCGGCTAGAGCGCACGCCTGATAAGCGTGAGGCCGGTGGTTCGAGTCCACCTAGTCCCACCAGATTTAGAAGTGAGAAGTGAGAAGTTAGAAGTGGGAATAGAAGGAATTCGCCGGAGGCGAATTCCAACAAAGAAAACTCACCTCCAACCGCTCACATCCCACATCTCAAACGGGGGTGTAGCTCAGCTGGGAGAGCACCTGCCTTGCAAGCAGGGGGTCAGCGGTTCGAATCCGCTCATCTCCACCAGGAAACAAAAGGTGGCGGCGAGTAGAGGGAACCCCCCGGCGAGTCGCCATCAAAACAGTCTCTCAACCGTTCTTTGAAAACTGCACAGCGTAGGAGAAACAAAGCAAAAGCATCTAGAAAGTTCTAGTAGCGCAAATTAGGTCAAGCTACAAAGAGCATACGGTGGATGCCTAGGCGCACAGGGCCGAAGAAGGACGTGGTAAGCTGCGAAAAGCTACGGGGAGCCGCAAGCAGGCCTCGATCCGTAGATATCCGAATGGGGCAACCCGGCGGGGGCGAACCCCCGTCACCGTACACTGAATCCATAGGTGTGCGGAGGGCACCCGGCGAACTGAAACATCTTAGTAGCCGGAGGAAGAGAAAGAAAAATCGAACCCCCCAGTAGCGGCGAGCGAAAAGGGGCGAGCCCAAACCAGTTTTCTTTGGAGAACTGGGGTTGCGGGACTCTCAAAAACATTGTGGAAGACTTAGTCGAAGCGGCCTGGAAAGGCCCGCCGCAGGAAGTAACAGCCTTGTAGACAAAAAGTTTAAAACAATAGAGAGGATCCCAAGTACCACGGGACACGAGGAACCCCGTGGGAATCCGGGGGGACCACCCCCCAAGGCTAAATACCCTGAGCGACCGATAGTGAACAAGTACCGTGAGGGAAAGGTGAAAAGCACCCCGGGAGGGGAGTGAAAGAGCACCTGAAACCGTATGCTTACAAACAGTCAGAGCACGTTAAAAGTGTGATGGCGTACTTTTTGTAGAACGGACCGGCGAGTTACATCCAGCGGGCAAGGTTAAGCGGAAGAGACGCGGAGCCGAAGCGAAAGCAAGTCTTAATAGGGCGAAAGTCCGTTGGAGTAGACCCGAAACCGGGTGATCTACCCATGTCCAGAGTGAAGCTCTAGTAAAATAGAGTGGAGGCTCGAACCGACCGTCGTTGAAAAGGCGGCGGATGAGGTGTGGGTAGGGGTGAAATGCCAATCGAACCCGGAAATAGCTGGTTCTCCCCGAAATAGCTTTAGGGCTAGCCTTGGGAATAAATACCGGAGGTAGAGCACTGACTGGGCTAGGGGTCTTCACCGATTACCGAACCCAATCAAACTCCGAATGCCGGATATTAGGATCCCAGGAGTCAGACTGCGGGTGCTAAGATTCGTAGTCGAGAGGGAAACAGCCCGGACCGCCGGCTAAGGTCCCCAAGACAGGCTAAGTGGAAAAGGATGTGGAGTTGCCCGGACAACCAGGATGTTGGCTTAGAAGCAGCCACCATTTAAAGAGTGCGTAATAGCTCACTGGTCAAGTGGCTCTGCGCCGAAAATGTAACGGGGCTAAGCCTGTCACCGAAGCCGCGGAT
>NZ_JBHGXH010000257.1:0-2504 GCF_041936445.1 Candidatus Darwinibacter acetoxidans
GATAGCGCCTCTGCGCGGCAGCAATGAGCTTGCTGTAAGAGTTGTAAAGGCCCTCAATGACTTGCTGCGCCCTTTCGTTGTGCATCCGCAGGTGCAGCACTTCACTTTCCCGCCGTCTCAAAGGCTCCTTCAGCTCTCCCAGCTGTATCTCGGTGTAGAGGTTTTCAACGAAAGTGCCTGGCACCACAGTCCAAGAATCAGCCAGGTGCAGGTAGTTACCGTCCATGATGATCAGCGCTTCGTTGTTTCTGACCGCCCTGTAAACCGCGTCTCGCCAGAAGTCGCTGGCGTTCTGGTTGGGATTGGGCTCGACATTGAGCAGGTAATACATGTCCTCTCGGACCTCTTCGCCCTTCAGGAAGGTTCTGAACTCAGCCCGGGCCAGAGTCTTGGCGATCAGGTTAGCACATGCTTGGACGGCCAGCTCCTTGTAGTAGACCTCTGTGGCAAGTCCGGCCACCACAGCACTCAAACTCAGCGTGCCTTCCTTGTCAAACAAATCTAGGAACCACTGTCGAATTCCCACACCGCAATCCCTCCCTTCTAGTACGTGTAAACGCCGAACGACAAGATGTTGAAATCTCCCGGGTCTTGGAGCTCGCTGTCTTTGGACAAAGCATGTATCAAAGCAAAGAACCCATCTGTCTTACGGGTTCTAGGCTCGATCTTGTGGTAAGTAGTATTCCCTTTAGGGTCAAGCACCACGCAAGTGTTGTTGATATACCAGCGCATAGTTGGGTTATCTCCAAAGGCAATCGTTTCTTCAGCAAACATCGTGGTAATCAAGGGCGCTCTCTTGGCGTGTGTTACGGGACCGCTAGGAATAATGCTCAAAGGTAATCCGGCCTTAGTAAACGCGTCGCGCACAACTTCGGCTCGATATCTGTCCGCCACAATATCGATGATATGGTACTTCCGGGCCTGCTCGATGAACCAGTTCGCAATATGCTCCGGTGTAATAATGTCGCCGTAGACTATCGTGATCAGGCCCTGCTGCGCCATTTCTTCTACCGGGAACTTAATCCTCCGGTTCTCCATCTTGAGCGCCAAGTGACACACAAAGGTGTGCTCTACCCAGTAACGCCTGCCCTTATATTTAAAGAGCAAGCCACAGGAAGCGAAGTCGTTAATCTGCGCATAGTCGAAAGCCCCAATGCAGGGCTGGCCCTCAAGGTCATCCCAAGGGATAGGTTGGTCGGTGGTCATGATCTTCTCCCATGGGGCCACCACAGTGTAAGAGTCCACCGCCGGGCGGTTCATGCGCTTGGTCATGAACTCGCTGGCCATGCTGGGCTGGTGCTTGGCCAGCTCATACTCCTGCTCCATCTGAAACTTCAGAGTGGGGAAGTACGGCAGCGAAGGGTTGGCCTTCACCCACATGGCCGGGTCATCCCGCTCCTCCTCCTCATCAATCTCATAGATGAGAGGGAGGAACCGCAGATTCGTGATCTCCCCTGACAACACCTTATCCGACAGCTCCAGGAGCTCATCCAGAACACCGCCGCGGACATAGCCATTGGTGGTGATGTAGAAAATCCGGGAATGCTCCCGCTTTCCAAACCCGCTTCGGAACACATTAATAAGGTCCCAGTTCTCATACTCGTGTACCTCATCAAACACCAAACAGGCAGAGCGGCGGCCGTCCTTAGTCCTAGAGTTAGAGGTGTTATACTTGATGTAGCTATTGGTCTTGAGGTTCACAATCACCTGCTTGGTCTTGTAAAAGAACTTTTTAGACTTGGCCCAGGTCAGCTCCAGCACCTCGTAGATGTCATTGAAGGAAGTCATGGCCTGTTCCTGGCTGTTAGCGATGATGTCGATGTTGTAACCCCGGATTCCGTGGTAGTGCGTAGTCAGATACCAGGTCAATCCTGAGATGAACTTGTTTTTCCCGTTGCCACGCCCCACCAAGATAAAAAACTCCATAAATACCAACGTACCGTCTTCATAATAGGCGTGAACAAGGGCAATAATAAAGAGCTCCCAAGGCACCAACTTTATCTCGAAATACTTCTCGATGAGCTCGACGGCCTTTTTCGCCTTTTCCTCATCGATATACACTCCCGGTGCGTCCAGCTTTGACCTGATATAGGGCATAGCCTTCCGGAGCCGCCTGGAGGCGGGTATCTTACCGCTCTCAATAGCTTCCATGTAGTCATCGATATACAGCCTACATTTCCTCGTCGTCATCCGAACCAGCCTCGAAGTCTGCAGCCCTCAATCCCAGCTCCTTTAGCAGCTCCAGCATCTGTTTGTTTACCTTGTCCAAGTTCGCCACACTGTCGTTCTTCTTGTAGCCCCACTGGTTCTGGCCGTTCTGGTACTTCGTCATTACCCCGCGCTTCTTGATGTCCCCAATCAGTGCATTTTTGGTGTCCCACAGGGCCATGTAGTCCTCGATGAGGTCAAGGTAATGCTGGCCGTACACCCCTTGACGCTCCAATTGGTCTGTCAAGTCCTGTCTGATTTGCTCTCGAATTTGACTCTTTTTCGCTCTGGCCACA
>NZ_JBHGXH010000258.1:0-1811 GCF_041936445.1 Candidatus Darwinibacter acetoxidans
TTACTGGGCGCTGAAGATGGAGAAGCTCCCCGAGGTAGGCAGGGACACAAAAAGCAAGGGCCAGAAAAGCCCGAGTTCTGAACGTTTTTCGCCCGGCAAAAATTCTAAAACAGCAAAAAATAATAAAAAGGGAACGAAGGCCAAAAAAGCCCGAGATATAGGCGTTTTCCCCGACCAAGAAGTGCCGTTTTAAGGCGTTTAAAAAGCCTGCCCATACCTTTATACCTTGACCGCTCTCCACGGCCCTTACAGGGCGTCTACGGAGCTTTGAATTTTTAGACATCTCCAGAAAACGGAGGTAGAGCGAGGAAGAGGAAGAAAACAGAAGAAAAACACTGATAAACCCTTGTGTATCCTTCCAGAAAGTGCTATAATATACATGAAGGGGGAATCAGGGCATGGGCGGGAAACAAACACCATCACAGAAAGCCTGGGCGACCATTCGGGAACGCTACCCGAAGGGCGAACTCTCCAGAAGGGCCTGGAAAACAATCCGGGAGAAATACCCGCCTGGGGAACTGGCACGCAGGGCGTATAAAACGCGCCGTCACAATCAAATCATGCAAATGACCGATGAAGAATACGAAGATTACATCTTGCAGCAGATAGACCGCGAATATGTCACCGCCGAACACAAAAGAATCCGCGACCTCATCCGGCAGGCAGGCGGAATCAGTGACCACGACTACGAAGATATCCCGACCTGGTGCAAGCGGAAAGACGGCCAACCCTTAGACGTTCTGGTCTCCGAGCTTGCCGGTGACGGCGTGCCCATCACATGCGCTGATGACCTCTACCAACTACTTCAGGAGGTATCGCCGTAATGCCGATTATTTATGAACCACGGGGAAGGGCTCGGGAATACTGTGAATTAGCAGCCAATCTATACCGGGGATGCGGACACGGCTGCCGCTACTGCTACGCACTGGCAGCCACCAGAGCCGACAGGGGAAAGTTTTACCGGGAACCAGTGCCGAGAAAAAATGTTATCGAGGAACTTTCCAAAGACGCCCGACGCTTTGAGCTTAAATTCAAGGGGCCGGTCCTGCTGTGCTTTACTTGCGATCCCTACCAGCCGATCAACGACGAACACGACCTGGCCAGGAAAGCCATCCGGATTCTACGGGGAAACGGCTTTCCGGTAGAAGTCCTCACCAAGGGCGGGAAACGGGCCGAGAAAGATTTATCCATGCTGGGCGCTGGCGACAAAGTGGGCGCGACCCTGACATTTATCAACCCGGCAGATTCGCTGGAGTGGGAACCGGGCGCAGCTCCACCGACAGAACGATTCGCCATGCTGGAAAAGGCCAAGAGCCTGGGCCTTACCACCTGGGCCAGCCTGGAGCCGGTCATCGACCCCGAGCAAAGCCTGGAGATTATTCGGCGGGCTCACGAATACGTCGACACCTTCAAGGTGGGAACGCTGAACCACCACCCGCTGGCGCGAGAAATAGACTGGTATCGCTTCGGCAGCCAGGCAGTGGAGCTGCTTGACGAACTCAGGTGCGGCTATTACATCAAAGATGACCTGAGAAAACACCTGGAACAGGAAAGACTATTCGCCTGACGCCAGACAAAAACCGATAAACAATTAACCGCCTTCCGGGGCGGTTTCCTTTTGGGGTGAAACCATGGCAGAAGATAAGAAAAAACTGAATCTAACCGAACAGGCCCGCGAGATCCTGCGCATTGCCGAGCAGCACGGGGTGGAGCAGAACTTCTTTTTCATCACCACGTTCAAACGCTACCAGGTGCAGCTCTCCATCCTGTCTGATCTCGAAAAGGCAATCCAAGAAGACGGCCTGCTCGTC
>NZ_JBHGXH010000259.1:0-3493 GCF_041936445.1 Candidatus Darwinibacter acetoxidans
GCGGATACAACACACCAAGACACGGCACATTCTAACACACCTCACGGTGACGCGCCGGGTAATGAAGTGCCCCATGGAGATGTACCGCATGCGGATGTCCCCCATGGTGACCAGGCTCACGGAGATACGCCTCATAGTGATGTACCGCATATGGACGGCACGGCTGCCCATGGCGATTACACGGATTACATGGACGAACCACATGCCAACGTCAGCCACCTCAATACACCACATGCGGATGCAACACACCAAGACACGGCACATTCTAACACACCTCACGGTGACGCGCCGGGTAATGAAGTACCCCATGGAGATGTACCGCATGCGAATGTTCCCCATGGTGACCAGGCTCACGGAGATACGCCTCATAGTGATGTACCGCATATGGACGGCACGATTGCCCATGGCGATTACACGGATTACATGGACGAACCACATGCCAACGTCAGCCACCTTGACTCTCCGCATGTCGACCATCAAGACTACTACAACCTTCATACGGATGGAGGGATTACAAACCCCCATGGGGATCAGCCCCATGAGGATACTGCCCATGAAGACTTAGCGTACATCGATGAGATATGGCATGGTGATGAGTCTGTCCACGGCGACATCGCCCATGTCAATGTTGCTCACGAAAACCAGGCTTATCTGAACGAAACACACTCCAATACAGCCCATTCCAACACAGAGTACCTTGATGTACCGCACAGCAACTCGAGTCACAAAGATAGTCCCCACCTCAACACACCACATGCAAACACGGCTCACGAAGACAGAGCCTATGAGGATACGGCCCACGGGGATGTGAGCCATGGAGACGTGGGACATGATGACGTTGCGCATGCCGACAGGGCTCATGCTGATCAACCGCATGGGGACGAGACCTCCGGAGGGACCACCCATGAGGATACGCCTCATGGCGACCTGGAGCATCTAAATACACCCCATGCCAATGTGACTCACATCAACAGCCCACACATCGATTTGCCGGCACAACATGTGGACGATGTCGTTAAGATCCCGTACCCTCACATCGATCACCAGGACTACTCGTTGATCCATACGGATGGAGAGGTGGTCAGCCCCTACTGGGATGTGAGCTACGCCGATCATACTGATGAAGTAAGCTACGGGCACACCGACCATTCAGACTCAACCGAGGGCCATCAAGACAACCCGAGATTCGAGGGATATTATTAGAAAGGAGAGAGAATGTGCTTAGCGTCAAGATAACCAACGCACTGTGCAATTTGCAGTGCTCGTACTGTTACGAGCACATCTATCGAACGAGGCTCAACCACAAGGCCGTCGATATGCAAGCTGTAAGACGGCAGATCGAGAATGAGCAGGAGCCGCCATATCTTCATGGCGGAGAACCGTTACTGGCTCCTTTGGAGGTCATCGAAGAGATCCTGTCGATGAGCTTTCAGAAGGTGGGCTCGTCGTCGCTGCAGACTAACGGCACTCTCATCTCGGACAAGCACGTGCAGCTTTTCAAGAAGTACAATACGTCGGTGGGCATTTCCATTGATGGACCTGGAGAGCTCGGAAGATACAGGAAGACTCTGAAGAGCGCTAAGCCAACGGCGGATATTGTCATGGACAAGATCCGCATGCTTAGGTCCGAGGGGATAAACGTTGGGATCATCTGCGTGTTGACCAAGGCAAATGCATTGCGAGCACAGAGGGATACCTTTAAGGCCTGGATCCGGGAGCTCCATGAGCTCGGCGTATCTGGACGATTGAACCCGGCACAGATAGACTACCCTTCGGCGCAGGATATTGCTCTGACTGCCGAGGAGCTGTCTGACTTCTACTGTGACATAACCCGTTTCATACTGACCGAAATAGGAGATGATTGGCTGCCGATACGGGACGTTGTAGACAGCCTGCTGGGCCTCAATCAAGGTACGTGTAACTTCGGCGAATGCGACTACTACAATGCTGTTGCTGAAAAGGTCATCTTTAGTGACGGTTCCACTGGGAGCTGCCTGAAGACAGCCAAGACAGGCCACGCGTATCCCCGTTTTCAAAACGCCGATGCGGATCCAAGGGGCTTTGCAAAGATACGTTATGAGACACTGCCGTTAGTACCGCAGGAGGATGGCGGCTGTGAAGGGTGCAAGTATTGGCGGAACTGCACCGGTGGGTGCCCATCGGAAGGCTTCGGGGGCGATTGGCGGAACAAGACCCGTTACTGTAAAGCTTACTACGATCTGTTCGAGACGGTGGCAGACATCTTGCGCAAGATCATGCCCAATGTCATTCTCACATGTGATCTGGATTCGTCGCATTTTCCGAGCAAGAACTCGGTGCGCAATATGAACCCCAGCGCTTTCTACTACATGACTTACGGCAATGGGTTCAACCCCAGCAGCTGGAGAAAGGATGCCAGGGTCAACATCGAATGCTGCAGTCAGCAGCGACCAGAATCAGGAAATGAGTTGGTAAACCAGGACTATGACCACGGTGATAGGCCCCATGGGGATAGACCACATGGGGACTCTTATTTCTAGGAGGTGGCTATGATGGAAAGAAACATGACAAGAGATGACCTAATCCACAGCCTTGATGTGCTGCCATTCTCGCGTCTGGTATGGAACTCCGAGGCCGCCAGAACGAAATGGGAACCAGTTATCGGAGCCGTGGCATCGTTGCATGACAGAGCCGAGTATGAAATGGTTCGCCTGGGGAAACGCAAATGTGGGACTCTGCACCTGGCTCCACACAACTTCCATGTTTTGATCGAGCGGTTGAAAAAAGACGGGATGGTGTGGCTGCCCATCCAGTGGTCCAAGAACTACTCCGGGTTTGCACACTATCATCTGCCTACCACTGTCGGTGATCCCAACAGCAGCTGCTATGGAGTTATGGCTCGGAACCTGGAGGATGCCGAGGCGTTTAGAACGGCCTCTGCTTACAATGGGCGGAATGCCGGCAAGGTGGACCATGAGGTGATCGGGGAATTGCTTGGTTTCCCGCCATGCTGCGCAAAGTTCTTTGTCGAGGAATGGGGCAATGGTTTCTTCGACCCAGTGTGGCAGTCCGCCGTGAGGGGAAACGGCGTCATGGTGGGCGACAGGACGCTCGAGGTGGAAGGGAACGTATTTACGAACCAGATGCTTCGTTATTTCGGGTTCAGGATCACCAGCCACTTCCCTTGCAGCCTCAACTGTGAGGCCACCAAGGAAGTTGGTGAAGTGTGGCTCGATGTGATGAAGAAAATGGATGCTGATCTGGCAGATTTGCTGGTCGAGATCTTGGAAATGCCCCTCATTTGGAGCTGCTTACATGGCATCGCCATTGTGGAGACACCTATCTTCACCATCATCACCAACAGTCTGCCCACAAAAGAATCATGGACCGTTATGTACAACGCTCCTGGAAAACCGAAGGCCAGCGCAGAGCTCATTCCGCTCGGGTCCGATGTCGACTACGACAAGCTAACGGAAGCGATGGTGGAACAGTTGCAATGGAGGCGCTAGGCGGT
>NZ_JBHGXH010000260.1:0-1830 GCF_041936445.1 Candidatus Darwinibacter acetoxidans
GCCGTAACCGGCACTACCAATTGTGCCGCCGTGATCAGCCTGCCCCGCAGCCAGGTGGAGATGACCGACTGGGACATGCAATGGCAGGAGAGAATCACCAAGGTGGTCAGGCGCGTGGCCAAGGACCTGATCGCCAATGACGAGACGGAAATTAGCGAGGTTGTGCGGCGGCGCCTTTTCGATGATCTTGGCAGCGAACGGGTACGTAAAAATGTATCCAAAGTATACGCTGACTGGTGCTTTGAGCGCCGCGCACAGCTGCCTCCTGAGTGGACCGCTGTTGACAGTGCCGTTACCGAGGCTAGGGCCAGGGAACACCTGCGCAGGCGTTACGATTCCTGTTTCCCATTCCATCCGGCGGTGCTGTCGGTTTTTCAGCGTAAATGGCAAGCTCTTTCCCAGTACCAGCAGACCAGGGGCACATTGGCCATGCTGGCGCAGTGGATCTCCTGGGCTTACCGGACGGGCTTTACCGAAGCCCGCCGCGAACCCCTGATTACTCTCGGCTCTGCGCCACTTGAGGTGCCGGAGTTTCGCAGTGTAGTGCTGGGTCAGTTGGGTGAATCCCGGTTGGTTGCCGCTATTGATTCGGATATAGCCGGTGAACAATCTCATGCCCGAGCCCTGGATGCGGATACCAGTGGTCCGCTGCGCAACATTCATCGCCGGGTTGGCACGGCAATATTTTTCGAATCCTCTGGCGGGCAGGTAGACAGGGTGGCTCATCTACCCGAGCTTCGATTTGCGCTCGGGGAACCGCAAGTAGATACAGCTTCTATAGACAATGCTGCCTTTTCCCTGGAAAACAAATCATACTTTATTCGCCGCGTCGGCACGGACGGTTTCCGGATTGGCTACCAGCCTACTGTTAAAAAAGTAGTAAACGACCGTAGAGCTTCTCTGGATGAAGAAACAGAGATTATTCCGGCCATGCGCTCCCTAGTGAAGAAAGAGTTCGAGCGGGGGGCGATCGTTTCACCAGTATGGTTTCCTGACGATAGCACTGCGGTGCAGGATACACCCAGGTTGACCCTGGTTGTCGTTGATCCGGCAGTTGAATGGACTGGTAAAGGTCCGATTCGCGAACAGATAGCTGAATGGACCAGGAGGCGAGGAAATTCAGATAGGCTTTACCCGGCAGCGCTAGTTTGGTGCCTGAAGAAGCCGGGACGGGAGCTGCGGGAAAAGGTGGAGCTATGGCTGGCCTGGCGAAGGGTTCAAAAGGAGGTTGCCGAAGGCACTCTGGGCGGTGAATTTGATCAAGCCGACCTGGCGGATATTCGAGGGAATGTGGCTGAAGCGGAGACAGCCGCCAAAGATGAGGTCTGGGGCGGCTATCGTTACGCGGTTATCCTGGATAAAAATGAGCCTGATTGGCTCAAGGTCATAGACCTGGGAGCGGGCCATGCCAGCAGTGGAGAAACTTTGAGCGACCGGGCAATTACAGCCCTAAAAGCTAAAGGTTTATTGAGCGAATCTGTAGGTGCAGGCTATATTGAACGGCATTGGTGGCCCCCTGCTCTGAAGGAATCCGGTGCCTGGCCCCTATCCAGCCTGCGGAAGAGCTTCCTTGACGGTTCGCTGACCCGGCTGCTTGACCCGGATGCTACTTTGCGGCGAAAAATTGTTGAATTTGTGGCACGTGGTGACTTCGGCCTGGCTTCCAACCTGAAGCCCGGCGGCACTTACGAGCGGGTATGGTTTGCTGAAGAAATTGGGCCGGAGGAGGTTAGCTTTGAACCCCAGGTATTTCTCTTGCTCAAGGATAAAGCCAGGACATTAAAGGCACCGCCAGAGCCCGGTGGCGGTACCACCTTGCCTCCTAAACCG
>NZ_JBHGXH010000261.1:0-20228 GCF_041936445.1 Candidatus Darwinibacter acetoxidans
CTAAGGATGAGAGCGGTGTTGCTAACATCGCTTCTCATGAGACCTCGCCTCCTAACTGCTACTGATTTGTGTGCGAGGTCTCTTTTTTTATGTCTACACCAGGAACTCCTTCCAAACACCTACTAAAACCTTACACTAACATTGCAGAGAAATTCTAGACACTGGCAGCGCTGCCACTTCAGCTGATCTTCTTCAGCGTGATGCGGATCTTCGTCCCCTTGCCCACCCGGCTCTCGATGGCGATGGTGCCCTTGTGCCGGTCAATGATATGCTTGACGATGGCCAGGCCCAAACCGGTGCCCCCGGTCTGCCGGGAACGGCCCTTATCCACACGGTAAAAACGCTCAAAGATGCGATCCAGATGCTCCGAGGGGATACCAACGCCGTTGTCGCCCACAATGAACTCCACGTGGTCCAAGCCTTCCTCTGCTTCGATCCACACCCGGCCGCCCTCCTGCGTGTATTTTACCCCGTTATCCACCAAATTCAACGCCACCTGGCGCAAAAGCTTCTCGTCGCCTTCCACGATGATGGGGTTGTAGATGTTGTTCTCCAGGGTGATCTGCTTCTCTTCTGCTCTACTCTGGAGGAGCAGCACCGTATCGTCGAAGATCTTCTTCATGTCCACCGCTGCCTTGTTCACTTTGAGCTTGCCGCTTTCGATACGGGAAAGGTCCAGCAGGTCGTTGATCAAAGCGATCATCCGGTCCGTTTCGGCGGCGATGATGCGCAGGAAGCGCTCCAAGAGCTGCTGGTCATCGAGATGGCCGTTGAGCAGCGTCTCCACGAAACCCTTGATGGAAGTGAGGGGGGTGCGCAGTTCGTGGGAAACGTTGGACACAAACTCCTGGCGCATCTGTTCCAGATGCCTGAGGGAGGTCACATCCCGCATCACCGCCACTGCCCCTTGGATCTTCCCCTTTTCATCCTGCAGCGGACTGCTGGTGATGGCCACGGTGCGTTCGCTGCCGGGGCGCACCCGCACTTCACTGGTGAAGGTCTCCCTGGCGTCCATGGTCTTTTCCAGGATGCGCATCAGCTCCTCGTGCCTGGTGGCATCGAAGAGATTCTGGCCGATGACATCCTCCGGCAGATCCCAAAGGTCTGCAGCCGCCCGGTTGGCCAGGATGATTTCCCGCCGCATGTTCACCGCGATCACGCCATCGTCCATACTGGACAAGATGGTATCCAGCTGCCCTTCCCTGCTGCTGATGGTTTCGAACAGATCGTCTAAGATCTCGGAAAGCTCGTTGAAGGCCCTTCCCAGCTGGCCGATTTCATCGGTGCTGCGCACCAAGACCATGCGCCCGAACTGCCGCTCCTGGAGGCTGCGGACCATGGCCAGAAGATCCTGGATGGGGTTGGTGATGGACCTGTTGACCAGATAGGCCACGGCCACGGCGCTGGCGGCCACTACAATGGCAATGAGAATGGAACCCCTGGCGATTCTCCGGGACATGTTGGAGATCTCGCCCTTGGCCATGAACACCTGCAGCACGGAACCGTCTTCCAGGTTGACGTAGGCGGCGAAGTAGTCCTTCAGGTCAAAACCGGAGGGAGTGGAACCGGCCACCAGCTGGCCCGAAGCGTCCAGGATCCTGATGGTGCGCTTGGTCAATCTCTCCAGGAACTCAACCTGTTCCTGCAGGGCCCCGGGATCGCTGAGCTGGGCGGCCAGGGCCTCACTGAGACTCAAGCTGATCATCTGGGCATCGGCGCTCAGGTCTTCCCTGGCCCTGGTCTCCAACGAGCGCTGCGCCAGGCGCGCCACAAAAAACGTGGTAACCCCAACTGAAAGCAAGGTTACCACCAAAACTAAGCTTGTTAACTTGAAAAGTAATGGGCCGTTGAAACGCCACTTCTTCAAGCTAGTTCCCCCTCAGTTTGTACCCTACCCCATGAATAGTTTCGATGCGGCTTTCGCCTTCAGGACCCAGTTTGCGGCGGAGGTGCCGGATGTGTACGTCCACAGTGCGGGTCTCGCCTTCGTACTCGTAACCCCAGACCTTCTGGAGGAGCACTTCCCTGGTCATCACTTTGCCCACGTTCTGCATGAAGATGTGGAGCAGGTCAAACTCTTTGCGGGTTAATTCCACTAGCTGATCATTGACCCTTACTTCCCTGGTGTCAACCTGCAGGTGGATGTTGCCCACCTTGTATTCATTTTCATCCTGGGATTCTTGGCCGCTGGCCCGGCGCAGAACCGCCTTGATCCTAGCCACCAGCTCCAGGGGGCTGAAGGGCTTGGTCATGTAATCGTCTGCTCCCAGCTCCAGGCCGAGAACCCGCTCCAGCTCAGTTTCCTTAGCTGTGAGCATGATAATGGGCACATTGCTGTTGCGCCTGATCTCCTTGCACACATCGTAGCCGTCTTTACCCGGCAGCATGAGATCCAGCACGATCAGATCTGGCTTGTAGGATTCATACATCTCCAGCGCAGCAAACCCGTCGGCGGCGATGGCTGTTTCAAAGCCCGCCTGCTCCAAGTTAAAGCGAATCAGTTCCTGGATGGAAGGTTCGTCATCGACGATAAGTATTTTTTGCTTGATCATCTCAACTATCACCCCATTTTTGATTAATAGGTAAAGCCGTCCAGCTCATCCAAAGTGCCTTCGTCTCCCGTGATGCGCACCACGAAGTAGTGGGGCATACAGACGATAACCTGTCCAACATGGCGCCGCCAGCCCGTGTGCACACAAATGAGATCTGGGCAGTCGGCTTCCAGCACACGCACCTGGCCATCGCGAATTTCCACCACATTATAGCCATGCTCCGTCTCAAAACGGATGGGAGCGGTATCGCGGGCCAGATCCAGCTCGCGAACGACTTTTCCTTCAATTTCTATCTGAACCTTAGTTCCGGGAGCCCGCTTCGGCAGAACCACCTGGTTATGCACAAAAGCAGCCGCCCCGATAAGGAGTAATACGACAACGAGAATAAGATCTCCTTTAACCTTTCCTTCCGATTTCATTAACAACAGCTCCAAAAAATGGCGGAAGGGGTGGGATTCGAACCCACGGAGGGCGCAAACCCTCGACGGTTTTCAAGACCGCTCCATTCGTCCGCTCTGGCACCCTTCCCCTCCCTAACTTGATACATTATAACCCAAGTTTGCATACTTAACAAGTAGCTATTTTTCGGAAGAAAAGCTTTCAGAGCTTCTTTGCCGGAGCGATTCTGTCCAAACCGCCCATGTACGGACGCAGCACCTCGGGAATGACCACAGAACCGTCCTCCTGCTGGTAGTTCTCGATCAGGGCGGCTAGGCAGCGGCCCACGGCGATGCCGGACCCGTTGAGCGTATGCACAAACTCGGGCCGGGCTCCCTTCTCCCGCCTGAAGCGGATATTGGCCCGGCGGGCCTGGAAATCTTCGAAGTTGCTGCAGGAAGAAATCTCCACGTAGCGCGCGTAGCTCGGCATCCAAACTTCCAGATCGTACTTCTTGCTCTGGCTGAAGCCCAGATCAGCTGTGGACATGAGCACCACCCGATAGGGCAGCCCCAGCCGTTTCAGCACTTCTTCGGCGTTGCCCGTCAGCTTCTCCAGCTCATCGTAGGAAGTTTCAGGCGCCACAAACTTCACCAGCTCCACCTTGTTGAACTGGTGCACCCGCACCAGCCCCCTGGTATCCCGGCCGTGGGAACCGGCTTCCGAGCGGAAGCAGGCGGAATAGGCCGCATGGTAGATGGGCAGGTCTTCCATGTTCAAAATCTCGTCCTGGTAGAGGTTGGTCACCGGCACCTCCGCGGTGGGCACCAGGTAATAGTCCATTCCTTCCAGCTTGAACATATCCTCCGCGAATTTGGGCAGCTGCCCAGTTCCCGTGGCGCTGGCGGCATTGACTATGAAGGGCGGGAAAACTTCGGTGTAACCGTGCTCGGTGATGTGCAGATCCAGCATGAAGTTGATGAGCGCGCGCTCCAGGCGGGCACCGAGGCCTTTCAGGAAGTAGAAGCGTGCCCCCGTCACCTTGGCCGCCCTCTCGAAATCGATGATGTCCAGGTCTACGCCTAGATCCCAGTGGGGCTTGGGTTCAAAAGCGAACTGGCGGGGCTCCTCCCAGCGCCTGATCTCCAGGTTGTCATCCTCGCTGGTTCCCACGTGCACCGACTCGTGGGGAAGGTTGGGAATGCGCAAAAGCAGATCCTGCAGCTTGGTCTCTACCTCCCGGACCCTGTCATCCAGCTCCTTGATCCGCTGGGAGACCACCCGCATTTCCTCAATCAGATGCTGGGCATCCTGCTTTTCCCGCTTGAGCCGGGCAACTTCCTCGGACACCTCGTTGCGCTTGGCCTTGAGCTGCTCCACCTCCGTGAGCAGGCTGCGCCTCTGCTCATCCAGGGCCAGCACCTCATCGATGGGGGCAGCTTCGCCCTTCTTGGCCAGTCCCTCCCGGACCTTATCTGGGTTTTGGCGAATCATTCGTAGGTCTAGCATGGCACCTTCCCCTTTGCACTTAATGAAAAACTCGTCTCTGAACTCGAAAGCCCAGGGACGAGTCTGAAACCCGCGTTGCCACCCTGATTAACTGCGGACCAGCCGCAGTTCACCTCATTTACCTATGCAGTTGTGCAGTTCAGGAGTTGGAACCTAAGGTTTCCGGCTGGTTCACACCGCCCACCAGCTCTCTGGATCTGGAAGGGCCTTAGTAGGTCTCCCTCATCACTGTTTGAAACTATATCTGATTATACCCAAAGCCAGTTTTAAAATCAACTCTTTCTAAACACCCGGCAAACGCCGCTGCTTCTGCCTCCCCCGGGGAAGCAGATCCTTCAGCCCCATAGGCCGCTGGGCGGCATCCTCCACCGAGCGGTAGAAAACGTACAGGCCCAGCGCCCGGAACAGGCTGGAAGCGAGGAAAACCGGGCGCAGCCCGAAGCTTTCCGCCGCGAACCCGCCCACTAAGGGTCCGGCGGCCATGGCCAGGCCCATCAAGGTATTGTAGGCCCCCACATAGACGGTGCGGTTGTCGTCGGGGGTGATTTCCAAAAGCAGGTTGAACGCCCCTAAGTTATAGCCTCCCCAAGCCACCCCGTTGATTATGTAGATGATCAGGGGAAACCAGGTGCTGCGGGTTCCCCACCACAAAAGGGGCAGGAAAACCGCGCCGATGCCCGAGGCCAGCATCACGTTCTTCTGGCCGAAAACATCAGCAAGGCGCCCCCAGTAGCGCTGAACCAGCACCTGTGTGGCCAGGTTCACACCGGAAAAGACCGCCCAAAAGCCTGCAGCGCCCCCTAAATCTTCCACAAAATACACCACGAAAAGGGAGCTGGCCAGGTTCACCCCGAAGTTCCAGATCAGAGAGCTGCGCACATAGCTTCTGAAATCTTTCTGGGTGCGCACTTCCCCCCAAAACGCCTGCACCTTGGCCCGAAAGGAAATACCCTGCCTAGGCTTGGGCGGACTTTGGGCAAATTCGATGGTGGAAAAGATGTAGGTCGCGGTGAGCCCCAGGGCCGCTGCCCCGCCGAAGATCAGCTGGAAGTTGAGGGGAAAGCGCAGGGTCAAAAGGACAGTGGCCAGCACCGTGGCCGCCACCGCGCTGATATTGCACACAATGTTGCGGTTGGCGTAGTAGCGGCCCCTGATGGCCCTGGGAATCAGCTCCGCCTGCAGCGCGGTCCAGGCCGGCACCCCGATATTGGCCGCCAGAATGCGGAAGGTGGCAAGTAAGATAACCACACCCACCCTGTACTGCGGCGGCACCAAGAAGGGCACGATGGCCAAAAGGGCCCAGGTGGAACGGGCCAAGTAGCCTCCCACAATGGGCAGGATCCGCTTGTCCTTCATCCGCTCGGACCAAAGGCCCGCGGGGATCTGCAGGAGGTTGCCGATGAGGTTGGGAAAGGCGGTGAGCATGCCGATCTGGGAAGGCGTCGCGCCCAGCCCCAAGGCAAAAAGGCCTAGATACGGGGCTGCCAGGTTCTCGGCAGCCACCGCAAAGGCCCCTTCCACCGTATTTAACTTCATAGCTTTCCGTACCCGTTTGGTGACTGGGAAGACCAACGCCAGCCCTCCTAAGAGGTTAGTTCAACTCGGGATACAGGGGAAATGCTTCCGTGAGCCGGTCAATGGCCTCCCGGATTTCGCTGAAATCTGTGCGTCCCTCTTCCAGCGTCTGGGCAATGAGGCTGCCAATCAGGCGCATCTCTTCGGTTCCCATCCCCCTGGTGGTGAGGGCGGCTGTGCCCATGCGGATCCCGCTGGTGATAAAGGGGCTTTCCGTCTCGAAGGGGATGGTGTTCTTGTTCACGGTGATGCCCACGCTGTCCAAAAGCTCTTCCGCTTGCTTACCGGTGAAGCCCTTGGCCTTAACCTTGACCAGCAAGAGGTGATTGTCGGTGCCACCTGAGACCAAGGGGAAGCCGTGGTCTTTGAGGGTCTCGCCCAAGGTTTGGGCGTTGGCCACAACCTGCCTTTGGTAGTCCTTGAACTCAGGCTGCAGGGCTTCCTTGAAGGACACCGCCTTGGCGGCGATCACATGCATGAGCGGGCCCCCCTGCATACCTGGGAAGACGGCTTTGTCAATGGCCTTGGCGTGCTCTTTGGTGGTGAGGATCATGCCTCCCCTTGGTCCCCGCAGGGTCTTGTGGGTTGTGGTGGTAACGAAATCCGCATAGGGAACCGGGCTGGGATGCACCCCCGCGGCCACGAGACCCGCAATGTGGGCCATGTCCACCATGAGCAGGGCGCCGGCCTCATCGGCGATTTCCCGGAAAATCTTGAAGTCGATGATGCGGGGGTAGGCGGAAGCACCGGCGATGATCATTTTGGGCCTGTGCTTGAGGGCCAGATCCCGCACCTGGTCGTAGTCGATCCGCTCATCTTCTTTCCGCACACCGTAGTGGATCACCTTAAACCAGGCCCCCGACTGGTTCACGGGGCTGCCGTGGGTGAGGTGTCCACCGTGGCTTAGGTCCATGCCCAAAATGGTATCCCCCGGCTGGAGTGCGGCGAAGAACACCGCCTGGTTGGCCTGGGAACCGGAATGGGGCTGGACGTTGACATGCTCCGCGCCGAAGAGCTGTTTGGCCCGCTCAATGGCTAAATTCTCCGCAACGTCCACAAACTCGCAGCCGCCGTAATAGCGTCTACCTGGGTACCCCTCAGCATATTTATTGGTTAGCTGACTCCCCAAGGCTTCCAGGACGGCGCAGCTGACAAAGTTTTCCGATGCAATCAGCTCAAGCTTCTTGTTCTGCCGGCGGGTCTCATCCTTGATCACCTGCAGAATTTCCGGGTCAGTTTCTCGGAGGAACTTAAGCAAACCCAATCACCTCTCTTGTGGGATCTCCCTTCGAAGGAGTGGTCTTATGGTCACCGAACTGCGTGCCGTGCTCACCATGGCCCTACTCCGTCTGCTCGCGGGAACGCTGGAGATTTCAGCGGGGCTCCTCATGGTCAAGCTGGGCAGGGTGGAATCTGCGCTGAAGATCAACGCGGTGCTGGGGCTGATCGGCCCGGTGATCCTCACTTTAGTGAGCGGCGTGGGACTTCTGCGCCTGAGCACCCAGCTCCCCTGGCCCCGGCTGACCTTGGTGGCCCTGGGCGTTTTGCTCATCTTTTGGGGCACTAACTAGAGCTACGGGTAGATGCGGTTCAACATGCGCGGGAAGGGGATCGCTTCCCTCAGGTGGGCCAGGCCGCAGATCCAAGCCACGGTGCGCTCCAGCCCCAACCCAAAGCCGGAATGGGGCACACTCCCGTATTTCCTCAGATCAATGTACCACTGGTAGTGCTCTTCAGGCAGGTTGTGCTCCCTGATCCGCTGCACAATGAGATCCAGATCGGCTATGCGCTCGCCGCCGCCGATGATCTCGCCGTAGCCCTCGGGAGCCAGAAGGTCGCTGCCTAAGACGATTTCCGGCCGCTGGGGATCGGGCTTGAAGTAAAAGGCCTTGATCTCCGTGGGAAAGCCGTAGATGAACACAGGCTTGTCGAAGTGGTTGGCGATGATGGTTTCATCGGGCGCCCCCAGATCTTCGCCCCACTGGATATCGGAGCCGTTTTTCTGCAGCATTTCCACCGCCTGATCATACGAGAGGCGGGGGAAGGGGGGAACCACCTTTTCCAGCTTAGTGATATCCCGCTCCAGCACTGCCAGCTCCTTTTGGCAGTGCTCTAAAACGTGCTGCACCAGGTAGCTCACGTATTCTTCCTGCAGCTTCATGTTGTCTTCCTGGTCGTAGAAGGCCATTTCCGGCTCGATCATCCAGAACTCCATCAGGTGGCGGCGTGTTTTCGATTTTTCCGCCCGGAAGGTGGGCCCGAAGCAGTACACCTTGCCGAAGGCCATGGCCGCGGCTTCCATGTACAGCTGCCCGCTTTGGGAGAGATAGGCCTTGTCGTCGAAATAGTCGGTTTCAAACAGGGTAGTTGTGCCCTCCACCGAGGCCGGGGTCAAAATCGGCGCGTCGATGAGCACAAAATCCCGCTCGTCGAAGAACTTGCGGGTGGCTTTGATCAGCTCGTTCCTCACCAGCATGATGGCGTGCTGCTTGCGGGATCTGAGCCAGAGGTGCCTGCGGTCCAGGAGGTACTCCACCCCATGCTCCTTGGGGGTGATGGGGTATTCCTCCGCCAGCTGCACGATTTCCAAATCGGTCACCGCGAGCTCATAGCCGCTCACGGCGCGGGGCTCTTCCCGGACAACCCCCCGCACGATCAGGGAGGATTCCTGGGTGAGGCGTTTGGCCCCTTCGAAAACCTCCTGGGGAACCTCGCTTTTCACCACCACGCCCTGGATCAGATCGGTGCCGTCCCTGATGATCAAAAAGAGGATCTTCCCGCTGGAACGTTTATTGTACAACCAGCCCCTGATCTCCACTTCGCTGCCCACATGTTGGCCGATGTGCTTGAGATAGACCTGTTCCACCACTTCTCCTCTCCTTCTACCTTTGGTGTAATTCTTCGTAGAGGCCCTTGAGGATCAGGGCATCTTCTTCCAGAATGGGGCTCTCGCAGGTGAGCCAGCCCGCAACGTCAAAGTCCACTAGGGCTTGGAGCACAGCCCGGTAATCCAGTTCCGTCTCCTCCAGGGGCACATGGCGCTTTTCACCCCTTGGCCCGTACTCGATCCCCGAGAGGTGAATGTGCATGGCCTTGAGGGCCTCTTCGCCCAGACCATCGCGGATCGATTGCAAAACGCCCGCGAAGTGCTGGTAGGAGTTGTACTCTCCGAGACTGCGGGCATACAAGTGGGCGAAGTCCACGCAGGGGTAAACGCCGGGCAGCTCCTGCCCCAGGCGGATCAGCTCCTCCAGAGTGCCAAACTGGGTGGGCCCGCCGGTGGTTTCCGGGCTCAGGCGGATGTTCACGCCGCTTCTGGCCAGCTCCTCCAGCATGTCTTCCATATGCCCCTTCACCAGCTGGTACACCTGCTGGGGATCGTCGTCGTGGTAAAAGGCGGCATGGAAGGTGACGCTCACCGCCCCCGCCGCGGCCCCCACCTTCGCCGCCTGCACGATCCGCTTTTTGCTGGCTTCGATTTTTTCCGGGTCCGCTGAATTGAGGTTTATGTAATAGGGGGCGTGGACAGTGAGGGAGATGCTCAGCTCCTCAGCCAGCTCCCCCACGGTGCGGGCGGTCTTTTCACCCATGCGCACCCCCCGCACAAATTCGATCTCCATATGGTCCAGGCCCAGCTCGGCCAGGCGCCGGATGCCGTCGGGAGTAGTCTGCGGCTTGGCGGATGCAGGAATTCCAGCCGTTCCGATTCTCAGTCCAGCCACGACTCAGATGTCCTGCCCCGGAATGAGGATTTTCTTTTTGGGGATTTCCAGCTTGGGCTCCTCCCCACCTTCTTCCTCATCCTGGAAATCCAACACTCTAGCCAAGGCATCGTTTACCTGCATCATCAGGCCGCTGAAGGCGAACTCCGCTTCAAAGAGCTCCCGAATGTAGGGGTTTATGGAAATCACGCCGAAGAGATTCTGCAGCTGCTCCTCCTCTTCAGGCGTTAACTCCTGCCCTTCCATCTGTTTTCTGTGCAGCTCCAGCTGTTTCTGCTGGAAATCCCGGAGCATGAGCCTGGCCGCCTGGTGGCTGTTCACCCTGGTCCTGGCCTCCAGCAAGCGCTTGTACTCGGGGCTGTCGATAATGGCCTGGGCCAGTTCTTCAGCTTTCTTCTGCACTTCCACGCATCCCGCCTCCTTTACTACACGTTAAACCTAAAGGTGATCACATCGCCATCCTGCACAATATATTCCTTCCCTTCCAACCGGAAGAGGCCCTGTTCTTTGGCCTTCTGCATGCTGCCGCACCTCAGGAGATCCTCGTAGGCCACGACCTCCGCCCGGATAAAACCCCTTTCCAGATCGGAATGGATCTTGCCCGCCGCGCGGCAGGCGGTATCACCCCGCCGGATGGTCCAGCTGTGCACTTCCTTTTCTCCAGCGGTAAAGAAGGAGATCAGCCCCAGATGGGCATAGACGGTGCGGGCGATGCGGGCAATACCCGATTCGGCAAGGCCCAGCTCCGCCAGGAACAGCCGGGCATCTTCCGCCTCCAGCTCGCTGATCTCCGCCTCGATCTGGGCGCTCACCTTGATCAGGGGCACATCCATGCGGGCCAGTTCTGCCTCCAGCTCTTCCTCTTGGGGATAGCTTCCTGCAGCCATCTGCCCTTCGTCCAGGTTAACCGCGGCGATCAGAGGTTTTTTGGTGAAGAAATCGTAACTCCGCACAAGCTTCTCCTCTTCTGCATTCAGCTTTAGGCTGCGCAGGGGCAGATCCTGCTCCAGGGTTTCCCGGCACTTCTCCAGCACGGCCAGCTCTTCCCCGGCCTTGGGGTTTTTGCCCCGCTGCTTCGCCAGGCGCTCCAGCCGGGTTTCCAGGAGGGTCCAGTCGGCGATGAGCAGCTCCTGCTGGAGATCTTTGAAATCGGTGTAGGGCTGGATCCCAGTTATGCTCGGAACCAGGTCCGACTCAAAGGCCCTGAGCACCGCCACCAGGGCATCCACATCCCGCACGGACTGCAGAAAGTCCAGCGAGCTGCGGCCCGGCTGAAAGCCCGGCACATCCCAAAAATCGATGGTGGCGTAGGTCACCTTACGGGGTTTATAAAGCTCGGCTAAGGCATCGACCCTGGGGTCAGGGATTCTGCCCACTGCCAGCTGGGCTTTCCCGCTGGCAGCTGCGCCGTGCTTGGTGAGCAGGCGGAACAAGACGCTTTTGCCTGCTTGAGGTTTGCCGATGATACCGATCTTCAACTTCAGATTTCCTCCAACGTCTGCAGCTAGATTGCTTCCAATGCTAGTGCCTTAATGTACTGTTTAATTGTAACATAGATGCCCCAAAAAAACACTCGCAACATGCAGAAACCGGCTCGGCGAAACCGAACCGGCGAGAACACAGCTCCCTATTTCCAAATCACGGTGGTGCAGGGCGCAAGCACCAATGAACAGCCCGGGCCATCAAGCTCAAAACTGTAAGGTCCCGAGGCAAAGAGGATCTCCCCTGGCAGGGACACCCCTGTCAAGAGCACTTCCTGCTCCTGGCGGGAGATGTTGTGGACCACCAGGGCCAGCTCATCCTGCCACCTCCGCCCATAGGCGATGATCCGGGGATTGTCTCCGCAGTCCACCTCCGAAAGGCTTCCCAGCTGCAGGGCGGGCTCCCTGAGGCGCAGGTGGATCAAGCGGCGGTAGTGGTTGAGAAGCGATCCCGGGTCGCCGTCCTGGCTTTCCACCGAAGGCTGCCAGCGGCCCGTGTTGAACAGGCTGGAGCGCCAGGCGGTCTGTCCGGGACCATCTAATTCGTACCATTTGAAGGGTTCCCTGATGTTTTCATGCTCGCCCCGGCCCTGCATGCCGATCTCTTCCCCGGCGTAGATAAAGGGATTGCCCGGCAGGGTCAAATAGATGGCCGCGGCCATTTTGGCCTGGTTCCAATCGCCAAACAGCTGCGACATAACCCGATCCTGATCGTGGTTGCTCAAAAAGGGTGCATCTATGGCCCAGCCCTGGGCGTATGCGTTGTACTGGGCGTGCTGCTGCAGCAGGGCCGCGACCAACCCTGTATCCAGGCCAAAGCGCACGATGGGGATGATCCGGTCCGCCAGGTCAAAGTTGAAGGCTGAATCGAAGGCTCCGTAGTAGGGGGCCACCACATGGGGGCTGTCCCACACTTCGCCCACCAGGTAGACATCTGGCTTGAGGGAGCGCACGAAGTCGCTGAACTCCAGCCACCAGTCCACCGCTTTCCGGCTGGGGTCGTGCTCAAAGAGGTGCTTGGCGGCATCCAGGCGGAAGCCGTCCACCCCCTGCTCCAGCCAGAAGGCGGCCACCGCTTTGAACTCCTCCCGCACCTTTGGGTTGGCCCAGTTCAGATCGGGCATTTCGCTCCAGAAGAGGCCGTAATAGTGGCCCGTTGCCGCGGGGTGCCAGACGATCTGGTTCCAGGGGCCCCGCCTTGTGAGGGGCGTTTCCGGATCAGCCCAGATATAGTAGTCCCGGTAGGGGCTTTCCGGATCTGAGCTGGCCGCCAGGAACCAGGGGTGCTGGCTGCTGGTATGGTTGCACACCAGATCCAGGATAACCTTCATGCCCCGGGCGTGGGCCTGGTCAATCAGCTCCTGGAAATCAGCCAGGGTACCGATTTCCGGGTCGATAGCGTAGTAATCCACCACATCGTATTTGTGATACGTAGGGGAAGGGTGGATTGGAGTCAGCCAAATTCCCGTAACGCCCAAATCGCTTGTGGTTTGCGGATCCCCGTCGTTGAGGTAATCCAAACGCTCGATGATCCCCCGCAGATCGCCCAGGCCATCGCCATCCCCATCGGCAAAGCTGCGCACGAAGATCTGGTAAAACACCCCATGCTTGCTGGCATAGAGCTCCTGCTCGGCGGGGGAAGCTGCCGCCAGGGGCAGCACCACAGCCGCGACCAAAAGCCAGGCCAGGAGCATGGTCCTCAGTTTGCGCATAACCTACTCCTTTCTCCCGCGGCCTTCGTCCTAGGCCGAACGACCCACCTGCTGTTTGAGGAGATCGCGGATCTCGGTCAGCAGCTTTTCTTCGGTGCTGGGCTCAGGCGGCGCCTCTGGCGCGGGCGGAGCTTCCTCTTCCTTCCTGCGCACCTTGTTGATCATGCGAATAGCCATGAAGATGCTGAAGGAGATGATCAGGAAATCCAGCACATTCTGGAGAAAGACACCGTAGGTCAGGGCCAGCTCGGCGGTGGTGTCGTTGGCCTGGCGCAGCACAAGTTTGAGGGAAGTGAGATCGACGCGTCCTACCAGCAGGCCCAAAATCGGCATGACCACATCATTTACCAGGGATGTGACGATTTTCCCGAAAGCGCCTCCCACAATAACACCAACGGCCATGTCCACGACGTTGCCCCGCAGGGCGAACTTCTTAAATTCCTGCCACATACCATCACCCCTCAATCTATTCAGACACTTGGTCTATTCTGTTCCGCCGGGCCGATCCCTGCTGCTCTTGAGAGGATCTAAAGGTTCCCAGCCCGGTGTGGTGCACCGGGCTGGCTTCCTGGGGTTAGCGGCCAGTGGCGAAGCTAGCCCCATCCACCAGGACCAGGCTGGTGCGGGCCGGTATGCTAACTTCGCTGCCGGGCACCTCCCACAGGGCCTCCTGGCCCGCCCGTTCGCCGTCCACCACCACGACCCAGCCTGCCCCCGGCAAGCTCACACTCTGGGGAGCGGTGCCCCCGTTGAACAGGACTACGATCTGCCCCCAGCTGTCGCCGTTGGCATGATCCTTGAGCACGTAGCCCACCATCTGGGGGGCGGGCATCTCCAGGAATTCAAGGTGCCTTTGGATCTCCTCTGTGGTGCGCATGCGGAAGGCCGGGTGGGCTTTGCGCAGCTCGATCAGGCCTTTGTTGTACTGGAACACATCCAGATACTGCAGTTTGCGCTCCCAATCCAGCTGGTTCACCCAATCGGGGGACTGATAGCTGTTGCCATCACCGTACTTGGTGCGCAGAAAATCCTGCCCTGCATGGAGGAAGGGAATGCCCTGGGAAGTGAGGACAATGGCGCTGGCCATCTTGTGCATCTTGATCAGCTCTTCCTCTGGTTCATCTGGATTGGTGACCAGAAGCTTATCCCACAAAGTGAGGTTGTCGTGGCACTCCGCATAGGTGATGGTCTGCCCGGGGTCGGCGGCATAGGGAGCGGAGGAGTAGTTCACCAAGGCGTAGTTCACCTGCGGATGGAAGGTGGCTGCGGCAATGCCGAACTTCACCGACTCTTCCATCCCGGGCTGGCCGTTGATAAAGCCGGGCTCCAAGTCGTTAAACACATGTCCTTTGATGCCGTCCCGCACATCATCGCTGAACACCGCCACACCCGGCACCTGGCTCACATGGGCCTTGAGGGTGCGCTGCTCCAAGGGGAGGGTGCTTTCCGCTGCGGTCCAGCCTTCTCCGTAGATGATGATGGAGGGATCCACCTCATCCAGGGCCGCCCGCACCGCGTTCATGGTATCCAGGTGGTGCAGGCCCATCAGGTCAAAGCGGAAGCCGTCCACCTTGTACTCGGTGGCCCAGTACACCACCGAATCGACGATCATCTTGCGCACCATGGACCGCTCATCGGCCAGTTCGTTGCCGCAGCCTGACCCGTTGGAGAAGCTGCCATCTGGGTTGAGCCTGTAATAGTAGCCGGGAACGATCAGATTCAGGTGGCTGTCCCCGCTCTTGCTGGTGTGGTTGTAAACCACGTCCATAACTACCCGCAGGCCGCTCTCGTTGAGGGCTTTGACCATCTCCTTGAACTCCCGCACCCGCACCTCGCCGTTAAAGGGGTTGGTGGAATAGGAGCCTTCGGGTACGTTGTAGTTCTGGGGATCGTAACCCCAGTTGAACTGAGGCTCAAAGAGGCGGGTTTCATCCACCGTGGCGTAATCGAAGGAGGGCAAAAGGTGGATATGGGTTACGCCCAGCTCCAGCAGGTGGTCCAGGCCTGTGGTCACCCCGCCAGGTCCCCGGGTGCCCCGCTCCGTGAGCCCGAGGAACTTGCCTTTATGGGTGATGCCCGATGCAGGGTGCATGGACAGATCCCGCACATGGAGCTCGTAGATCACCGCATCCACCGGGTGCTGGAAGGGGGGCTTTACCAGCTCCTCCCAGCCCTCAGGGTTGGTGCGGCTGAGATCAATCACCATGCCCCGCTCCCCGTTCACACCCACGGCCTTGGCGTAGGGGTCAACCGCTTCGTTAGTCCTGCCCCCCACGGTAACCCGATAGGTGTAGTAGGTGCCGTGGAGATCCCCTTCCAGCTCGGCAACCCAGGTGCCCTTGACATCCCGCTCCATGGGGTATTCCCTGCCCAGCCCCGCCACACTGTGGGGATAGGTGACCAGGGTTACCTGGGAAGCGGTGGGCGCCCACAGGCGGAACCTGGTCCGCTCCGGGGTGTACACTGCGCCCAGATCGTCCCCGTCGTAATGGAACGCTTCCTCAAAGGCTTTGCTGGAAAAGATCTGGCCAAAGCCAACCAAGATCTCGCCATAGGGCTCTTTAGACAAAACGTAGTCTGCCTGCAGATCCAGTTCTTCCTCGGTGAAGATCTGCACTTCCGAGGCGCTGCCCTGGACCAGCCGGGTGGGAACCACCTGGGCGATGGCCACCTCCTCCCCATGGGCGGTGAGGGTAAACCCGGCCAGCTCTTCGTCGCTGGCGGTAAAGGGCAGGTTGACCCGGGCGGTGATCAGGCGGGTGTCGTCGATCACCGCGGAGATGAACCGGGGATCAAGATCTATATCTTCCAAGCGGTAGTACAATCTAGCATCCTTTTCCATGAGCCAAACCTCAATCTGCCCCTCTTCATCCGCCCTGAACAGGGGAATAAAGCGGTCATGTTCCACATCCTTCTGGGCCCAGGCGTTGCTGGGCGTACTCCGGCGCACGATAATGCCCAAACTGGAGACATCATGTAGGCCCGTAAAGGGCACCACGGCCACCTTACCGAAATCGTCCTCGTGGGTGAACTCGATGCCGAAGCCTTCCTGGCCCTCCACCCACATCCAGAGGTTCCAGCCGGTGTAATCCTGGTCGTGGCGGCGGTAGTGGACGGTCACGGTCACCTCTTCCGGCAGGGTCTGTTCCAGGCCCATGTGCTCCGGAGGAGAGGTGTAGATCACAGGGTCCCTGGAGATGAGCCAGATCTCCGCGCTGCCGTAGTGGAACTCTTCGATGAAGCGGTCCGCGGACACGTCTTTCTCCCAGTCATCGGTGCGCACGATAAAGCCCACCCGCTCGTGGAGGCCCGGCAGCTCAATGGTGGCCACCTTGCCGAAATCGTCCTCGCCGTCGAATTCGTAGCGCTGGCCTTCCCGTCCCGGTGTCCAGATCCAGAGGTTCCACGGTTCGTATTCCCCATCGGGCCGGTGGTAGTGGATGCGGATGGTCGTGATCCCTTCCTCCGCTCCAGCCACAAACGGGAAAAGCAGCACCACCAGTGTGAGAAACAGCAGCCCAACTACCCGCAAACGCAGTTTCATGTGGATTCCTCCTCGCTTTTTCCTGCGTGCAACCGTGTGCACACAAAGCTAAAAAGGGGAGCGAACACCTCCGTGTCCGCCAGTGGTCAACTCCAGTTTAACACCAAGCTAACCTTTTGGCAACCATTTTCCAGCTCGCTCTAGACCGCTGGGCAATGCGCCCAGCGGCCTACAGATCATCGGTGAGCATCAGGCGGGCACCGCAGGCGCATTCCACCCCGGCAAGCATACCCAGGAAGGTAGGGATGAACACAAAGCGCATCCGCTCCCCCGCGGCCGGCAGGCGGCGGGTCCGCTCCACATGTTCCCTAACCGGGCAGGGATGCTCCTCCAGCCACTTGTTGACCTGTTCCACCTGGACATCGGTGAGTTCGAAAGTCAATCCCATATGGGCACCTCTTTCTTAGAAATACCTGGCCAGATCTCTGGCCTGCTTCAGGTGGTGGCGGTAGAGCCACTCATTACCAAGCCGCTTGTGGCAGTAAGCCAAAAGCTCATGGGAAGCGGAACAGCTTGGATCCAGATCCACCGCTTGTTCAAGTACAGCCCGGGCCTTGTCCAGCTCTTCAAGGTTGAGATAGGCAACCCCCAGACCCTGGAGGCACTCCAGCTGCTGGCCGGGGAGTTCTTCCTCTACGGCCCAGGCCAAGGCCTCCTGGAAGTACTGCACGGCCACTTCATACTCGTTCCGCTCCAGGCAGAGGTTCCCCTTGGCCAGCTGGTTCAACCCCCGGGAAGGATTGGCCACCAGCGCTTCGTTGAGCGCGCTCTGGGCCAGATCTTGCCGTCCCAGGAGGGAAGCCAGGCCGGCTAGGTTGTAGTTGAGGAATTCGCAGTTGGGGGTGCGCTTCAGCCCCTCCCGACAGGTGGCGATGGCTGCATCATAGTAACCGGCATCGGTGAGGAACACACCCAGGTTCAAAAAGGCATCGCTTTGGTCTGGCTGCAGTTCCGCCTGGATGCGCAGGCAGCGTTCCGCCTGTTTGAGCTGGCCGTAGTAGTTGAAGGCGAAGGCCAGCCGCTCCCAAAGATAGGCCGCATCTCCCGCGAACGGCTCCGGAGCTTCCTCCTTGACCCCAAGCAGCTCCGAGTAGATTCTCTGCAGCTGGTTGAGCCTCAGCGGCCTCTCTTGGTCCAGCAGCTCCTCCGCCCACTCCATTTTCCCCCGGGCAGCTTCGAGTTTGCCCTTACCCGTCCGATCCTTTGGTTCCGTTCCGTCGGCGTTCTTGGCTTCCGGTTTCCGCCGTTCCGTTTCGGCTGTGCGCAGCAGAGTCAGTTTACGCACAGGGCATCACTCCTTTCTGGATAGATAAATACACGCACGGTTTGGGACAAGTTACCCCCGGCAAGCCGGAACACTGTCTAGAACCTGCTTTGAGAAAACCAGAAAAAAAGTGCCAGCATTACGCTGACACGTTACTCTTGGACTAGTTCCCATTTGCGACGGAACCAAAATGCTAGTTTTGCCCTGAGATACTCTATAAGGAGCCGCCAAGAAATCTTGCGCATTTCCCTTCTGACCAACCTTTCGGCGGGGAGATGCACTGGGGAACGCTGACTGATCACTTCAGCAAAAAGCGGCTCCAGTTCCCTGTAGGCAAACTCATAGCGGGTCTGGTCCTGTTCCTTACTGCGGCTTCCCGCCTGATACATGGCTTTGAGCCACTTAGAAGTGATCGTTTCCGCGAGGCGCGGAGCAATCTTCTCCGTGAACTCTTCTTCCGTAACCATATAGTCAAACGCCAGCTCCGACACGGCCTCTTGGGCCAGGGCGACCATCTTCTCTGCATCGTCTTTGACCACGGGATCCAAAAGCTTTTTGGCGCCCCAGGCGGTGAGCACGCCTCCTCCGATACCGCCCGCTGCTGCCCCGATTTTGACTCCAGCGGCTGTGCCGGCACCAGGAACAACGAGGGTGCCAACAACACCTCCGATAAGGGCACCAACGGTTCCGCCGCCCACACCCGCCGCATTCACGCCAAAGTTTTTGCCAAATTGCTGCCAGGAAATGGTCTTGCTCACCAGGGCACGATACAGATCAGGCAAGGAAACAGCCGCGATGCTCACCGCTGAAATAACCAGGTTCGTCCCGAGCAGCTTCGTCACCGCATTTTTCGCCGCTTCACCGGTGACGTTCTTCCCGAACATGACCGAGGCGAGCCTATGCACCGTTTCTTTGCCGACCTCCGTCGCGTACAGACCATCAACTACCTGCCGTGCAACGGAAGATGTGAAACTCTGGCCCATGGCAGTTCTCAGCAACTGCTGAGTGAGGACCCCCGCCCCCAGGGCAATTGTTCCCGTACCCGCCGCTGCCGTAAGAGACAGCGTGAGGGCATCTTTGTGGTCCAGGCCGTTCCACCGGGAAGTAGCGTATTGAACGGCAAAGGTGATTCCAAAGGCATAGGCGGCGGTAACGCTCTGAGTCTTGACGTCGAACCACAGCGAATCGATGTTGCCAGCCTTGGCAATATTGCGTGCCTGCCGATAGGTTACACTGCCGGCCTTGACCAGCTTTTCCGCCTCTTCCGGATTGACTACCCCAGGAACCCTGCCTTCCTTAATCTTCTGCCTCATGAGTTCCAGAGCTTCGAAATACTGGTCTTTGGGCACTTCCAACACTTGATTCTTGTAACGGTAGAGCCCGGTTTTTCCATCAAAAGCTGCATTTACTGATTCCCGAGCAGTTTGGTAGTACTTTGTTTGAATCATGACTTTTCCATGTACTATCCTATCCGGCCCGTCCTTAACGTTGCTGCGCCCGGTCAGCTCAACCGGCCGGCCTCTCAGCAGATCGTGGAGTGCATTGGCATCTTCCGCGGCTGAGCCGTGGCCTGTATTGGGGTTTGTGTATCTGCTCAACTGCAGGTTTTCTGCGACTTTTGCCCCCTGCAGTGAGGCCGTCCCCTGCTGCGCAGCCTGTAGTCTCTTGCTTCTGTCTCGTTTGTGGTGGGCCACGGAGCACCCTCTCCTCCAGCTTTTTCCTTGGACTTCGGCGGCCACCCACGACTTTCCTCCTCCCACGCGGGGAAGCAGTGCTCGTCTTAGTTGATGCTGGAAATACCTACTGTTGCCGGCATCAGGTTCATTGTAAGGTGGGTCAAACCCGCCCGACAGTTAGCGAACAGCGCTGCGCACAGTCCGGAGAGCCTCTTCCACCTCCGGCCCTGGCTTCAGCTCCTGGATGCGCTGGAGGAGCTCCAGGCTCTTTTGCAGGTTGCGGTGGGCAAACTGCCGGTGGTCCCAGGCGTTTTCCCTCTGGTCGTAGGTGCCTGCGTAGTAAATGCGGGCCAAAAGCCACAGAGTGTCCACATCCTCGGGATTTTCCGCGAGCTGTCTTTCCAGAAGCTCCACCGCCTCATTATACTTCCTCTGGAAGAGCACTTCTTCCGCTTCAGTCCTTAAGCCTGCCTGCACCGGGATCTCGCCCGGAACCGGCTTCTCGCCCCCGAAGTGCAGGCCCGCGCTGGAAGAGAGAACCTGCCCCGCTTCATCCAGGGCATGCACGCTCACCAGCAGGCGATCAAAGGCCTCCGGCCGCATAACCAAAGAGCCCGGTTCCACCCCGAGGGGATCCACTCCCACCCGGGAAAGCGCGATTTCCCGGTGGACATAAATCGAGTAGGTAGCCGCTAGGTGATCAGCCTAGCGGCTTTCCTCTCACAGAACGGTGCGTACGGGCCGCGTACACCGCTCCTGAAGAATCTACCGCCGTTCGTAGAACTGCGACACAATCCCGACACTGTACTTCGTGA
>NZ_JBHGXH010000262.1:0-3203 GCF_041936445.1 Candidatus Darwinibacter acetoxidans
CTCGAACCCGGGACACCCTGATTAAGAGTCAGGTGCTCTACCAGCTGAGCTAATGGCCCCTGCAATCAGGATTTTACTATATTTCGGGTTTGAAAACAAGTCCTTTTACGAAATTTGTGAGTGGGACGCCAGGGACGTACCTTTTTGTCCCATGTGGGACACCAGGGACGTACCTTGTTGTCCCATAATGCGGCGTCATTTCTCCCGGCCGGGTTTGCGGCGCTCCAGTTTATAGTGGTTAAATTGATCCATGACGGCGGGATTGGCCTGGAGGAACTTGTAGAGAAGCTTGATTTTGTGAAAGGCATTTAAACTGAGGTGGTGCTCGATCATCTCCGTATCGCGCAGCAAATAGGGCTCTTTCACTCCAATCAGTTTTAAAAAGTTTTCGATCAGGATGTGCCGCTTAAGAAGAAAGCTGCCGATTCTCTTCCCCTTTTCGGTTAGCTGGATGAGCCCGTATTTTTCATAGTTCAGCAGCCCCAGCCTGGCCAGCTTCTGAACGGTCTTGGTGACGGATGAGGCCTGCACGTTCAGCTGGGCCGCCAGCTGGCTGGTGCGGGCGTAGCCCTCCTGGAGATGGCTGCGGTAGATCATTTCCAGGTAATCCTCCATGCTCGGAGTCATCTGCTGCCGGTCCTGCATCATCAGGTACCCGCGAAAGGTATAGAATTCCCGGTCGTCAGTCATTTTTTATGCTCCCCACAGCAGTTTATTCTTGCTTTGCCATAATGCCGCCTGTGGCATTGCATTTTTTAACGGCATATATTAGCCCAGAGAAAATCTTTTTCCCACGGCTAGCTTATTCTGCCGCGGGTAAAATAAGACCTTTCAAGGGGGCTAAAAAATGACCCGGGTATTGATGCCGCTGCACGAGCTGCCCGTTGGCAGCAGCGGCAGGGTGATGCAGATAAATGCAACCGGCGCTGCCAGGCGGAGAATGCTGGACCTGGGGCTTACATATAGCGCAGAGGTGGCCGCTCTTCAAAAAAGCCCCACCGGAGACCCCACGGCATACTTAATCCGCGGGGCGGTGATTGCCCTGCGTTCACAGGATGCTTCGCAAATACTCATCACTCCGGCAAATTAAACCCAAGGGGAGCGTCCGGCTGTGCGCCTTGCAAAACCGTCAACGGGCTTAAAGCCCCCCGGGGGTGATTCCAGGGGCGGGAAAGGCCCCGAAGAGCTGATTGTCGTCGCCCTGGCAGGCAACCCCAATACCGGAAAAAGCACCGTTTTTAACAGCCTCACCGGGATGAAGCAGCATACCGGGAACTGGAGCGGGAAAACGGTGGCCCATGCCAGGGGAAGATACAGCTACCGCGGGCAGGAATACCTGCTGGTGGATTTGCCCGGCAGCTATTCACTGCTTGCCGCTTCGGTGGAGGAGGAGCTGGCGCGGGACTATATCTGCTTTGAGCGTCCAGACGTTACCGTGGTGGTGGCCGACGCCACCTGCCTGGAGCGGAATTTAAACCTGGTGCTGCAGATTCTTGAAATCACGGACAGCGTGGTCGTCTGTGTAAATTTAATCGATGAGGCGGAGCGAAAAAGGATCAGGCTCGATCTGCCGGCGTTATCTCGTCTTCTCGGCGTCCCCGTGGTGGGAACAAATGCCCGTGACGGGCGGGGACTAAGGCAGCTGCAGGAAGCGATTTGCCGGGTCGCCGCCGGCAATGTGAGCGCAGAGCCTCTGCGCATTGAATACGGCCTCCCGCTCGAAGTGGCGGCGGCGAAGCTCGCGCCTGCAGTGCGCAAAATTGTCCCGCCGGACATGGACAGCCGGTGGCTGGCGCTGCGGCTGCTGGATGGAGATAGTTCCCTTTACAGCTCGCTGAAGCGCCATCTGAAAATCGATTTACATAAAAACGAAGCGCTGGCGGCAAATATTGATTCTGCCAGGGCTCTTTTGGAAAAAGAAAGCGGCGGCAAAACGGCGGCGGATCTTGTTGTTGCCGCCATCTTCGAAACTGCCGCCAAAATCGCCCGGCAGGTTGGAAGTCAAGCAGACAGCCGGACAATGCAGCGGGACCGCCGCCTGGATCGGCTCCTGACCTCGAAAACCTTCGGTATCCCCGTCATGCTGGCTATGCTCGGTGTTGTCTTCTGGATTACCCTTGCCGGGGCGAACTACCCCTCGCAGCTCCTGGCGGAGGCCCTTTTCTGGCTGGAAGAGCGCCTGGGCGCCCTGTTTGCTGCCGCCGGGGCGCCGGCATGGCTGGAGGGGGCCCTGGTTTCAGGAATCTACCGGACCCTGGCCTGGGTGGTCTCGGTAATGCTGCCCCCCATGGCCATCTTTTTTCCCCTTTTTACCTATCTCGAAGACCTGGGCTACCTGCCGCGGGTTGCTTTCAACCTCGACAGTTTTTTCCGGAGGGCCGGCGCCCACGGCAAGCAGGCGCTGACCATGTGCATGGGCTTCGGCTGCAACGCCGCCGGGGTCGTCTCCTGCCGGATTATCGATTCGCCGCGCGAAAGGCTCATCGCCATGCTTACCAACAACTTTGTCCCCTGCAACGGCCGCTTTCCCACCCTGATTGTCCTGGCGGCAATCTTTATCGGCGGAGGGGGTGCCGGCGCTCTTTCCGGTTCCTTCACTGCAGCCGCGGCAATTTTGGCGGCAATCGTGCTCGGAGCGGCCGTCACCCTGGGGGTCTCGAAGATACTCTCTCAAACCCTGCTCAAGGGGCTCCCCTCCACCTTTGCTCTGGAGCTGCCTCCCTACCGCAAGCCGCAGCTGGGGCGGATCCTGGTGCGCTCCTTTATTGACCGCACCCTTTTCGTGCTCAGCCGCGCCGTAATCGTGGCCGCGCCGGCCGGGCTGCTCATCTGGATACTGGCCCATACCATGGTGGGCGATCTCACCGTCCTCGAATGGGGAGCCCGCTTTTTTCAACCCTTCGGTTCGCTGCTGGGGATGGACGGCTATATTGTGTTGGCCTTTCTGCTGGGCGTCCCCGCCAACGAGATCGTCAGTCCCATCGTTATCATGAGCTACCTCTCAAGCGGCGCGCTGCTGGAGCTGAACTCCCTGGAGCAGCTGCAGGGGCTGCTGCTGGATCGCGGCTGGAGCTGGCTTACCGCCGTCTGCGTGATGCTTTTTTCGCTGAACCACTTTCCCTGCGGCACGACGCTGTTGACCATCTACCGGGAGACGCGCAGCCTCAAGTGGACCGCCGCCGCCTTCCTCATCCCCACGCTGA
>NZ_JBHGXH010000263.1:0-1322 GCF_041936445.1 Candidatus Darwinibacter acetoxidans
GCTGCAGGTAGATTACTTCTACGGTCCGCCGCCGCTTCTGCGCTGCAAGCCAGGCCCTAAAGTCGCGGTTCTTACCGACGAAGCTCGTCAATAACCTCATCTTCTTTCGCCCCTCCTTCCAGTGGTAAGTTGTGCTGGTAATCCAAAAGCTCTCCACACCTCCCACATGGCCATGGCCCCGTATTGGCCGAATACCAGTTGCTCTTGCAAGTCGGACACTGTCGCCTGATCATGTTCTTTTTCTTTGCCTCCCTTCTATGTCGCCGGCGGTTTGCCGTCTGATGCGAAAAGCCTATAAATTAATCGCCTGGTCCCCGGGCGGATCATCCTCGAAAAAGCGTGTCCAATCAAAACCCAGGACGGCGGCAATGCGCTTCGCAACATCGACGGAGGGGTTGGCTTCTCCCCTCTCGATTTTGCTGTACATTTGCTGAGTAATTCCGGCCATTTTAGCGATTTGTTCTTGAGATTTTCCTTGTCTTTTAGTCCTTAGCCAAGCCCTCATAGCAACCATTTCACTCCCTGAGGTTGTTAAGCACAACTAAATGTTGTAATTATAATATAACAACCTGGGGTTGTTGTCAAGGGGGTTTTTACGATTTTTTGTTGTGAAAGGGATTACTCCACCCACTCCACCAGCTCTTCCCCTAACGCTTCTGCTGCCGCCTGCAGCAGAGAACCGGGCAGGGTTTCGGGCGGGAGATGCTCCCCGTGAACCTTCCCGGATATTTCATCATCATATCCGGGCAGGGTGCTCATCACGGCATAATCCAGGAAGTCGCTCCCTCCTTCCCACCGGGTCCACCTTTTCCACCAGACCAGAATCCTCCCGGCCTGGGTCTGGTATATTTTGTAGTCCGTTCCCCGGCCATCCCGATCCCGGGGGCTGGTCTGGTCGGTCAGCACTTCCGCCTCGGCCAGCAGCCGGCCCACGAAGCGGATCTGGCGGATATCATCATCGCCCTGGCTGCGCAGGACGCCCACGGGCAGGGCGTGCTCCCGCATCCCAAACATCTCCGCCCGCTTAACGGCCACGAACCGCCGCAGGGCCTCGGTGATGATGCCGGAAAGGGAGTCACCTCCCAGCCGTTCGGCCTCCTCAAAAAGGCTAATATCCTCGTCGCGCACGTAAATCGTTTTATTAGGCATTTTGCTTCCTCCTTATTTTTGTTGTGCCCCGCTTAACGGCGCGGGGCGGGCCGGGCCGGCCACTTCGCACGCCGGACATCCCGCCACTCAAATTCGACGGGTTCGTCGTATATGTCATGAAGAGTAGCAGGGACGACAACCTTCTGGCTGCGTCCGGCATTTATCCCCACCTC
>NZ_JBHGXH010000264.1:0-4419 GCF_041936445.1 Candidatus Darwinibacter acetoxidans
CGCACCTGTTTATCAAGTACCGCGAGTTGCTCATGCAGGGCCGCTCGCGCCAGCAGCAGCGGCTCGAAAATGCCGGTCAGTCCGAGATGTCCTTCGATCAGCCCCCTGATCGCACATCCCACCCACCGCGCGTCTTTAGTGGAACACGCAGGCCGTACCCGCGCAGAAGGCCGCGCATGCTGTTTTCCAGGTCGCGGACCCGGCGGACCAGGGCATCGCGCGCGGCTAACCTCGTGCGATGCTCTCTGGTATCGGTCGCCTTGAGATGCACCGGGCGGAACCACCCCATGCGCAGCAGATGCGCCATACCGCGGGCATCGTTGCGATCGCTCTTGGTTCGCATCGACGATAGAGCTGCACGGACCTGGCGGGTTTCCATCAGAACTGCCGCGACCCCACGTTTAGCTAGGCCGCGGACCAGCCACTCCGACATCGGCCCAGCTTCCAGGCCAACAAGCTCAAAGGCCGGCGCAATTTTGACAAGGCAGCACGCGAGCGCTTCGGGGCAGGTCGCCACCTCAAGCTCGCGGACGATGCTTCCGTCACGGCCCATCACGCAAACTGCGGTCTTTTCCAGCGATACATCCAGCGCAGCGTAGAACGTCATGGCCATTGTCTCCCTTGCGAAGGTCCCAAGATTATCTCCGGGACGGAGCCCAATGACCGCATCTCTGAATAGCACGGCTTGTGCGGCTTGCGTGGTTTGACTGGGGCGGCCTTTCCGCTGCGGATTGCAGGACGTTTGTTCGGCGGTAGTCGTAAAAGTGCGGTGCGCGCTTGGCCTTGGCGTGCAGGTTCTTCGCCAGCTGTTGAGTACTTTCGCCGCCTTGTCTACCACGCTGCTTGCGGGTTGTCAGTGCTACACTTCGACCCGCGATGATCTCACTTTCAAGCTCGCTTCGCTGCGCCGAAAAATACTCGCCGGCCGCTCTTGCGAAAAAAGGCAATAATGGACGTCCACTGAACCCCTCCATCATTCAAGACCACATGGCGGCGGCGACGGTGAACCCCCTGCCAAAGCACAACGCTGTCGATGAGAAATTCGACCGGGGGTAGTTTCCACGACATTCTCCCTACTAGCCGCAAATCGGGTGATGCGCCAATGATGTACCGTTCAAAATCCTCTCGATTAAAATAATCTGGGTGCCGATATTCTGGAAGCAAGAGGTACTCCGTCGCCACGCAGACGATGCCGCCGGGTCGGGTCACTCGCGCCATTTCCCTCATTGCCTTGGCTGCGGCTTCGTGCCCACCAAAATGCTCAATCGAGGACAACGACCAGCAAAAATCGAAGGCATTGTCTCCAAATGGCAGGTTTGTTCCGTCCGCCAATTGGAAGGATACGCGCTCCATATTGAAAGACCGTGCGCAGAACTTACTAGAATCTTTTAGGATTTCGGCGGGGGCCTCGGCGTCGCGGTAACCGGCCCACGTCTCGTTGCCGTAGAGGTCCGTGGCGGTGACGTGCTCGATCCTATCCGCCAGCCAGAAAATGATTGGCTCACGACCCGCTCCAACTCCTAACGCACGCGCGTTTGGAAGTACGACGCCGAGCTTGCTCAAGCCATACAGACAGTGTGTCCATTCATAGCCCTTGCGGGCGATTTCACCCTGCGTGTTCAGAAAAAGGTGCTTGTCTGTCGAGTAGGATTCGAGCTCACGGTGAAGTGCTAGCCACCTGGGATCTTTGTAACGTCGCGGATTGATGACTTCGGAAAGTGGCATCAGATAATGTCTCGATTGACGCAAAAGTTGGAGGGCAGGAACTGCCTGCTTTGAGCCGCTAGGTTGGGGACGCCGATTCCGATTCGCAAAGAGATGCCGATTCCGATTCCGCAAAGAAGAGAACACCATGAGGGACGCTACCACCATTATATCGCCAGTTGCCCCGGCCGAGCGGCCGCGAGACCGCCGGGCAGGGCGTGGACGCTTTGTCGAGCGACGCATCAACGCCGACGAAACCGCGGTTCTCCTGCAGTGCATGCCGCAGGAAGCTGAGCTTGGCTTCCTTGCCCGGCCCGCTGCTAAAGCTTCGCCTCGGGTCGTGTGAGGCATGCGTCGCGTTGCTGCGCCTCCCCCAGCGGAAGCCGCCTCGCGGTTGCGGCCCGGTCGGGGCAGGCAGGGCAGGAGCACGGGCGACCCATTCCTTAACTGAACACGCCATTGACAAACAGACGGAACATCGATAGGAGCAAAAATACGATGCGCATGGCGGGGCCGATATTGCTTATCCCCCAGCGCATTTCATGGCGAGTAGCTCCGGAAACGGCTTCCGGGCAGCGAGGGGGAAAGTAGATGTCGCCGGAAAAATGCCTCGCCTAGTTATGCCCACCGCAAAAATTCCCTCTTGACCTGCCGCCGGATGCGTATAGAGTTCACTGTACACGCTGTGTGTGCTGCTCGGAGAAATTCAGTTTTGCAGCTGGAGCCCCTTCTGTTGGCGCCAGCACCTCTAGGAGGAAGACATGGCTACGTGGCCGTTCACTGACGATCCCTTGGCTCAAACTAATTTGCTTTATGTTGGCTATTTTGGCCGTGCCGGGGATCCGGGTGGCGCGAATTTCTGGGTAGGCGAGCTTCTGGACGGATTGTCACTGCAAGCAGCGGCGGCCTCGTTCTCGGTGCAGGAGGAGGCGAAAGACAAGTACCCGCTGCTGGCCAACCCTTTGATCAATTCTCCGGCCAACATTAGCGCCTTCCTTGACGAAGTTTATGCGAACCTGTTTGCTCGCGCTCCCGATGCGGGCGGCAAGGCTTACTGGGCCGCTTACATTCAGGATGCGATCAACACGCAAGATCCGATTATTATTGCGAACGCGATCGGGCAGGCAATTCTTCTTATTTCGTTTGGCGCCCTAGGGACCGACCAGACGGTATTGTCGAACAAGGTAACGGCCGCTGACTATGTGACTAATGAATTTGCCGCTGCGGGGATTGATTTCACGACGCCACTTCCTCCCGGCACTCCTGAGAATGATGCCAATAATGTAGCGTTTTTATTTTCGACCGAGGCGGTCCACAGTGTGAATCTCGGCGGCCAGAGCCTAGCTACTTCTCAGTTGGCCACCGACACATTTGTTGACACTCCGCCGTCGGGCCGCACTTTCTTGCTCACTGTTGATCAGGATGAGTTCCACGGCACCGGCCGCGACCTGTTCAATGCATTTCTGAACGGTGGCCATGCGACGCTGACTGATTTCGACAACATCACATCCGAGGGCTCCAGCCTGGCCTTCGGCATCGGGAATCCTCCATTTGCGCCGGGCTTCAGCCAGCTTAATGGTTACGGCCCCGCCCTTCCTCCCGACTCGAATACCTCGGAGCTGGAAGTTCACGGCGCCTTCTTCGGCAGCGTGTTGAACGCGTTCTTTAATGCCACGGACAACGCCGACGATTGGCATCACAACACCGCCGTCAACTATGTGAGCGGGGTAAATATTGAAGGCATTCAGACCTGGAACATCAACGCGGTCGAGCCGATCTTCGATCAGAAACACAGCGGGTGGATCGTCATTACTGCGGGGAGTGGCCCGGCGCAGAATGTGATCAGCGGGCTGGAATACCTGAACTTCAATGCGAACAGCGGCAATTCCTCCCTGCTCGTCGGCGACAACACCGAGCCGGTGCAAACCCTGGTCAAGACGATCACCGTTTCCAACGCGGTTGGGACGGGGAAAAACGGCGTGGACGTTGATATCAGGGCCCAGGCGTTCACCGGCATTAATACGATCAACATCGTAGGGAACGTGGTCGGCGGCTTCCCGCTTGAGTTTCTTAGCACCAGCTTGATCATCCCGGACCCGATTGTCTGCGAATGCGACAAGAAGGACTGGAAGGATGATGATAATGGGACCACGACCGCCACGGCCAGCTTCTCTGAAGGCTCTGGCGGTTCTGGCGGCGGCTGGCATGACAAAGACTGCGACAGCCTTTGCGTGAACTGGCAGGGCTTTTTCGACAATGCCTATGCCATTGCGGCGGGCGCATCGAGCGGACCACCCGGTGAGGGCGCTCACCCTGAAACTGGCGCGATCAGCTATGAGAACTGGAACGTCTACTCGATTGGCGCTTGGCTGGTTGAGCCCAAGATCGAGTTCGGCAACTGGGTGCTGCAGAATAACGACGGCACCAAGGGCGGCGTCAACATCATGGCGCTGGGCGCCGAGGGGTCGCGGAGCCCCGAAACGCTCACCTTGCACGATGATGGCTCGAGCACGATCCTGTTTTCCACCGACATCAGCGACAGCAATGGCAGCGAGGATTGGCAGAACCTCACCAACATCAATCTGAGCGACACCACCGGCTTTGTGGTTCTGTCGGGCGCGCAGCTTGGTGATCTTCGGCACTCCAAGTGGAATAATAACAAGTTTTGGTCGCACTATTCGAGCGGCTTGCTGTCGGACGTCGGCACCGTTGCGG
>NZ_JBHGXH010000265.1:0-43860 GCF_041936445.1 Candidatus Darwinibacter acetoxidans
CCTACCTCGGAAGATCTTGGGTTACCGCACACCGTTGGAGCTCTTCCAGGAGGAACTATCGAAGCTGGACGCAACTGTGAAATGCTTTATAGAACGGGTTTCTGGCTAGCCGTTGCATTTGCTATTGCACTTTAGAGAAAATTCTTCTGTCAGATGGTGGAAGGGCTGCCGGCTCGGGCCGGCAGCCCGAGACAATCTATTTGTCCTTCACCACAAAGCCCTTGGGTTTGCCTGTGTCGGCGGAGGTGCCGGCCAGGCGGCCAAGGTACGCGTCGCCCAGGCTCTGGATGTGCTGATCGACGTTGGAGAAGTAATTGTAGTGCTCCTGTTCATGCTCGATCATTTCTTCAAAGAGGTTGGCCGAAATGGTATCCCCGTATTCCCGGCAGAGCTTGGCGAACTCTGTGTAGGCCTTGATTGCTTCTTCCTCTTCCTTGGCATCGAAGGGGAAGATCTCCTTCAGCTCTTGGCCCTTCACGATGGGGCCCGCGAGCTGGCTGGTGGGCTCGCCGCCCAGCTCTTTGATCCTTTCACCCAGGGCTTCCGCGTGGCGCATCTCGTCAATGGCGATCAGCTTGACGTTCTTCGCCAGTTCCCCGAAATCCTGGTCGTCTAGTTCGAAGTGCTGATGCATGTATTGGTGTGCGGACTGAATTTCCATGGCCATGGCCTTTTTCAGCATCTCAATGATCTTGTCCTTGTTTTCCAAGATAATCCCTCCTTAGATCTATTACCAACATTTTACCACAACAGAAAGGGGTGGACTAGGGCCGTTTCTGGGACAGGGAAGAGCGTTTCATTTTTTTCACCAAAACAACGTTTCAGTGGCCCAAATCGGTTGACACCAATTGTGCGAAAATATATAATTAACACTACACGGAAAGATTTTTCTGCGCACAGAGAGAGGAGACCAAGGAATGCTAGAACGAATGGCGCAATATCTACAGTTACTGCAGCAAATCACAGCGGATGTCGACTTCAATGAGCTGTCAGAGGGCCTGAGGGCGGCCATGGACGATAGCAGCGTCTACATACTGGGCCGCAAGGGCCGGGTCCTCGGTTATGCCCTGGAAGAGGGTTTTGACAGCACTCCCTTTGATGCGGAGTGGCTCTCTGAGGGAACGGCTTCCAACCAGATCCAAAGCATGGCCAACAGAGTAGCGGATATCAGCATCCAGGAAGGACCAAACGGTGAGACGGTCATGATCGTCCCCATCATCGGGGGCGATGAGCGGGTAGGCTCGGCCCTGATTGTGCGCCGCCGCGGAGAGTTTACCGCTGAAGATATGGACATCGCCCATATCGCCGGGGTGACTTTGGGCATGATCATCTCCCGGGTCATCCACGAGCGGCAGGAGGACAAGGCTGCGGAAGCACGGGCAGCCAGGAATGCCATCAACAGCCTATCCTACTCGGAAATCTTAGCCATGCAGAAGATTTTTGAGGAGCTGGACGGCGACGAAGGGCTCTTAGTGGCCAGCCGCATCGCCGACGAAGCAGAGATCACCCGCTCGGTGATTGTCAATGCCCTGCGCAAATTGGCGTCTGCCAATGTGATTGAATCCCGCTCCCTGGGTATGAAGGGTACTTATCTGCGCATTCTCAATCCGGAGATTCGCAAGGAGTTCGAGAAGCAGTGGTTCTCTAACCCCAAGTCCTAAGGGGCAAGCTAAGCGGGCCTGTGGCAAGCACAGGCCTTTTTTTAGTGCCGCGGGCCCTCTTCAGGGCTGGGCAGCGTACGGCCCCTGGTGATGGTGCCGTGGGAGTATTTGCGGTTGATGGCATCCATTGCTTGTGTGATGCGGCTGGCGGAGCTCTCCTCGCCGGAGAACAGGGAGAGCTGGGCTCCTGTGGAGAGGCTGCTCACCGACACCCCCAGAAGCCTTACCGGTTTCAGCTTCACCTGTTCTAAGAGGTGCAGAGCTTCGCGGAAAATGGTATCATCATCATTGAAGGAATAATCCAGGGTGTGGGAGCGGGTGATGGTCTTAAAGTCCCCGAAGCGCACCTTGATGGAAACGGTGCGGGCATACAGCCCCTGCTGGCGCAGCCGCCAGCCCACCTTCTCGCTCATTTTGGCCAGCTGCTGGCGGAGGAAGGGGAAGCTTTCCTGATCCTCGGGGAAGGTGATCTCATGGCCCACCGACTGCACATCCCGCACGGGGGTAACCGGTCGATCATCGATCCCCCGGGCCAGGTTGTACACCTGGGTGCCCAAGGCGGTGCCCAGCTTTTCCTGCAGCCAGCTTAAGGAATGGGGGAGAATATCCCGGATGTAGTAGAGGTTCAGCTGGTGCAGAAGGGCTGCGGATTTTTTCCCCACCCCCCAGAGCTTGCTCACGGGAAGATCCCGCAGGAAGCCCTGGACCTCTTGGGGCCGGAGCACAAACAAGCCATCTGGTTTGCGCCAGTCCGAGGCCAGCTTGGCCAAGAACTTGTTGGGGGCGATGCCCACAGAAGCGGTGAGACCCGTTTCTTCCTTGATCCGCTGTTTCAGGCGCAGGCCCATCTCTTCCAGGCTGGAGTAGAAATGCTCGCAGCCGGTCATATCAAGAAAAGCTTCGTCTATGGACAGGGGCTCCACCACGGGGGAGAACTCCGGGAAGATGCCCATCACCTGCTCGGAAACCTCTTGGTAGCGGTACATGCGCCCGGGGATGAAGATCCCCTGGGGGCAGAGCACCGCGGCCTGCCGCAGGGGCATGGCGCTGCGCACCCCGAATTTTCTCGCTTCATAGGACGCGGTGGAAACAACGCCCCTTGGCGAGTCTTTGTAGCCGCCGATGATCAGGGGCTTTCCCGCGTACTCGGGGTTATCCAGCACCTCCACGGCGGCAAAGAAAGCATCCATGTCCACATGCATGATCGTGCGCATGGTCCTTTCCCCCCCTGTCTTCTTTCCAGATACACAGCGGAAAATCCTTTCCGGACTGCGAGGTGAACCGCACATGCCAGAAATCAACGAAACTCAAAACGCCTATTTAGTAGCACTGCAGCAGAGCTTCCAGAGCGACTGGGAAGTGGCCGACAGCCTGGCGGAACTGGCGGATCTGGCCAGGGATGCCGGCCTAAACGTGGTGGAGACAATCGTCCAAAGGCGCAGCCACCCCGAGCCGGGCACCTTCATCGGCCGGGGCAAGGCCCTGGAAATCGCCGAGATGCTGGACGATAGCAGTATTGTCATCTTCGACGACGAGCTTACCCCCGCCCAGCAAGGCACCCTTTCTGACTTGATGGACGCGCCGGTACTCGATCGCACCCAGCTGATCCTGGATATCTTCGCCCAGCGGGCCCGCAGCAACGAGGGTAAGATCCAAGTGGAGCTGGCCCAGCTGAGTTACCTCCTGCCCCGGCTGACGGGGATGGGAAAGGCCCTCTCCCGGCTCGGCGGCGGGATCGGCACCAGGGGCCCCGGTGAGACCAAGCTGGAGACGGACCGGCGCCGCATCCGCAGGCGCATCTCCGACCTCCGCAGAGAGCTGGAGAAGATCAAGCAGACCAGGGGCCTGCAGCGGCAGCATCGGTCCAGCACCGAGGTGCCCGTGGTGGCCCTGGTGGGCTACACCAACGCGGGCAAATCCACGCTGCTTCAGGCCCTGACCGGCTCGGAGGTGTTCGTAGCCGATCAGCTCTTTGCAACCCTAGACCCCACCATCCGGCGCTGGGACCTCACGGAGGGGCGCTGGGTGTACCTCACCGACACCGTGGGCTTCATCCGCAAGCTGCCCCACACTTTAGTCGCGGCCTTCCAGGCTACCTTGGAAGAGGTGGTTTACGCGGATCTCCTGCTCCATGTGATCGACGCCAGCCATCCCCAGTCCAGGGAGCAGAAGGAAGCGGTGGAAGAGGTCTTGAAAGAAATTGGTGCGGCGCAGCCCATCATCGCGGTGTATAATAAAGTGGATTTGGTGGACCACCCCCTGGAGGTGCGCCCACCGGACCAAGCGGTTTCCGCCAAAACCGGGTACAACCTGGATCGGCTCACGGCCGCGGTCTATGAGTTTTTTGCCCAGCAGTACTCCGTAAGGGAATATTTCTTCCCCTTCAGCGAGCTTGGCCAGGCCAGCATCCTCAGGGCCCACGCCACGATTTTGGGCGAAGAGTTCACGGATCAAGGCGTTGCGATCAAAGCGGAAGTGGATGCCAGGCTGGAGAGCCTCCTGCAGCCTTTCCAGAAGTAGCCAGCGGCAGGATTTCCCCCCGGCATTAGAGAAAACAACTTTGTTGTCTTTTCTGCCATAATCGATAGAGGTGAGATCATGCCGCAACGTGAAGCATCCTGGCTGGAAGTAGTGGTGGGTTCCATGTTTTCGGGGAAGTCGGAAGAGCTGATCCGCAGGGTCAAGCGGGCGCTCATTGCCAAACAGAAGGTGATGGTGTTCAAACCCGCCCTGGACCACCGCTATGGCGTGGAAAAAGTGGCGGCCCACAACGGGCTTTCCATCGACTGCATTCCGGTTCAGCAGCCGGAAGAGATTCTCGAGCAGGTTGACCAGGCCACAGACGTGGTGGCCATTGACGAGGTTCAGTTCTTTCCGCCCAGCATTGTCGAGGTCTGTCAGCAGCTGGTTAAAGACGGCAAGCGGGTGATCGCGGCCGGGCTGGATCTGGACTTCCGGGGCGTGCCCTTCGGCTCCGTGCCTGTGCTCATGGCCCTGGCGGAGCAGGTCACAAAGCTCAATGCCATCTGTGTGGTCTGCGGCCGGCCCGCCAGCCGCACGCAGCGCCTGATTGACGGTGCGCCCGCCAACTACAACGATCCCATCATCCTCATCGGGGCCACCGAGAACTACGAGGCCCGCTGCAACCGCTGCCATGAAGTGCCGGGTGCGCCTGAAGGTGGGGGCCTCGGTGGCTAAGCGGATCACGGTGCTGTTTATCCTGGCCATGCGGGCCATTGTGGTGGGCGTTGCCTACTACCTGGTGCGCAACCTGCCGGGTCTGACTTCATCATTTGTCTCTATTTTTGTCGGTTTCTTGTCCTTTGATCTTATAGTGGCCATGCCCAAGTTTTCCATCCGCCTGGCCCACTTAAAGGATCTGCTGCTGGTGCTGCTGCCCCGCATGAGCGCCACCGCCTTGAGCTTGGCGGGGGGCCTCTTGGTGGGGGTGGTGTTCGGCGGGTTGACCAAGGTGGGCCTGCCGGTTCTGGCCGGGGCGGTTCTGACGGTGGGCATCTCCTACAGCTGGGCCTCCCAGATCAGGGGAAGCATCTCCAGCTATGTGGGCCTGGTTTCCGCGGTGGAGATGTTTGACCGCATCCGCACCCTCAGCATCTTTACGGACGAGTGGATGCAGGATCTAGGCGGCGTAGCCGGGCAGCTGGTGTACAGCACCTTCCTGGCCCTGCTCCTGGGCTGGCTGGTGGGTATCGTCATCGGCGTTTTCACCAGGCTCTTTCTGCCCCGGGGCTTTAGGACGGTAAAAAGCAGCGCCTACGCCCAGCCCCTGTGGATGCGCTCCTTCAAGGATGTGACCCACTTTGGGGATGATAAGGTGCTGCTCCAGATTGAACTCAGCGAAGATTCGCCCCTGGCCTACCATACCCTGGCGGAAGCGGCCCTGGGCAGGGACCTGGGCGTGCAGGTCATCTCCATCATCCGTTCGCCCAAGGAGATCATCTCCCCCCGGGGCGATGATGTGCTGCTGCCCCTGGATCAGCTGGTGGTGGTGGCACCATCGAATCAGGCGCAGAATCTAATCTCGCTCATGAAAGGACGCGTGCTAGGTGAGTAATCAGTATAACTACGGCGGCCAGGCTGTCATCGAAGGCGTGATGATGCGCGGCCGGTATTCCGCGGCAGTTGCCGTGCGCAAACAAGATCAGAGCATCTCCATCCTCCACCAGGACCTCAAACCCTGGTCCGACCGCTTCCCCCTGCTGAAAAAACCGGTGATCAGGGGAGCGGTGGCTTTGGTAGAAACCCTGATCATGGGGATCAAGAGCCTGAACTACTCCGCCAGCGAATACGGGGGTGAAGAAGAACAGCTCACCGCCAAGGAGCTGGTTCTGACCATGGGCTTTGCCCTGGTGCTGACGGTGGCCTTGTTTATTGTGCTGCCCGCGTTTTTGCTGCGCTTTGTGCAGAGCTATATTTCCTCCAACATCATCTTAAACTTAGTGGAGGGTTTGATTAAGGTGTCCTTCTTCGTCCTTTATATCGCCGGGATTTCCTGGATGGAGGACATCAAAAGGGTGTTTGCCTACCACGGGGCGGAGCACAAGGCCATTAACTGCTACGAGGCCGGGGAAGAGCTCACGGTGGAAAACGTGGCCAAGCACAGCCGGGTGCACGCCCGCTGCGGGACCAACTTTCTGCTCATCGTCCTCTTCACCAGCGTGTTTGTCTTTTCGTTTTTCGGGCGGCCCCCCTTTCTGCAGCGGGTTTTGACCCATGTGGCCATCATGCCTTTGGTCGCGGGGCTTTCCTACGAGCTGATCCGCAAAGCGGGCCAGAAAGACTGCCACCCCATCTTCCGCTGGCTGGCCAGGCCTGGAATGCTTCTGCAGGGACTGACCACGAAAGAGCCCGACCACAGCCAGATTGAAGTGGCCATTTCCGCCCTTAAGGCCGTTTTGGCCAGGGACATGGCCCATCCAGAAGGGAAAAAGGTGGTTCCCTTCCCCAATAACGAAACCACCGCCTAGGAGGAAAGGTTTAATGCTAGAGAAGCTGCAGGCGCTGGAAGAAAAATATGAGGAATTGACCAGGCAGATGAGTGATCCGCAGGTGCTGGGGGATCCGGTCCGCTACCGGAAGCTGGCCAAGGCCCACTCGGACCTGGAAGAGATCGTGGCCAAATTCCGGGAGTACCGCCAGGTGCTCTCCGCTTTGGAGGAAGCCTACCTGCTCCAGGAGGAGCCCCAGGAGGAGGAGTTCGCCGAACTGCTCCGGGAGGAGATCGACGGCCTGAAGGAAGCCAAGGAGAACCTCGAAAACGAGCTGCAGATTCTCCTTCTGCCCAAGGATCCCAATGATGAAAAGAACGTGATCATGGAGATCCGCAGCGGAACCGGCGGGGAAGAGGCGGCCCTGTTTGCCGCGGACCTCTTCCGCATGTACTCCCGCTACGCCGAGGAGAAGCGCTGGAAAGTGGAGGTTTTAAGCAGCAGCCCCACTGAATTGGGGGGCTTTAAAGAAGTGATCTTCATGATCGAAGGGCAGGGCGCTTATTCGCGCCTCAAATTCGAAAGCGGCGTACACAGGGTGCAGCGCATCCCCGTTACAGAGGCGGGGGGCCGCATCCACACCTCCACCGCTACCGTTGCGGTCCTGCCCGAGGCCGAGGAAGTGGAGGTGCACATCGATCCCGCTGATCTGAAGATCGATGTCTACCGCTCGTCCGGCCCAGGTGGGCAGAGCGTGAACACCACCGACTCCGCGGTGAGGATCACCCACCTCCCCACGGGCATGGTGGTCTCCTGTCAGGACGAAAAGTCACAGCACAAGAACAAGGAAAAGGCCCTGAGGATCTTAAGGGCCAGGCTGCTGGAGAAAATGCAGGAGGAGGCCCTGGCGGAGCAGGCGGCTGTGCGCCGCAGCCAGGTGGGCACCGGGGAGCGCAGCGAGCGCATCAGGACCTACAACTTCCCCCAGGGGCGGGTGACGGATCACCGCATCGGCCTCACCCTCTACAAGCTGGACCTGGTTGTGGACGGAGATCTGGATGAGATCATCGAGGCCCTGATCACCGCGGATCAGGTGGAAAGATTGAAGGAGACAGCAGACATTCACCATGGCTAAGCAGTATACCATCGGCGAACTGATCAACCTCAGCGCAGGTTACCTTCAGGAAAAGGGCTGCAGCTCACCCCGGCTCGATGCGGAGCTGCTTTTGGGCCACGTTCTGGGGCTGGACCGCTTGTCCCTCTACCTCAACTTCGACAAGCCCCTGACCAGCCAGGAAGTGGATGCCTACCGCAGGCTCATCGGGCGCCGGGGACAGAGGATCCCTTTGGCCTACCTCACCGGGGAGCGGGAGTTTTACTCGCTGCCTCTGCTTGTGAATGAGGCGGTGCTCATTCCCCGGCCGGAAACGGAGTTTGTGGTGGACAAAGTCCTGGAGCTTCTGGAGCCAGGCCGTCCTGGCCGCATTTTGGAGCTGGGCACAGGCAGCGGGGCCATTGCCGTGGCCCTGGCCTGCCAGGACCCGGATATCCAGGTGACAGCGGTGGACATCTCCCCCGAGGCCCTGGAGGTGGCCCGGGCCAACGCGCAGCGGCTGGAGGTGGCCGGGCAGATCACCTTCCTGGAGAGCGATCTTTTCCAGCGTGTGTCCGGCACTTTCCAGGTGATCTGTTCCAACCCTCCGTACATAAAACGGGACGATCTTGGCAAACTGGCTCCAGAGATAGCCTATGAGCCGGCTGTTGCCCTGGATGGCGGCGCCGATGGATTGGACTTTTACCGCCGCATTTTCCGCCAGGCCGCTTCCTTTTTGGAGGAGCCTGGTTTTGTAGTGCTGGAAATCGGCTGGGATCAGGCCCGGGAAGTGCGGGCCTTAGGGGAAGAGGCGGGCTTAACCTGGCTGCAGACGGTGCAGGACTACGGCGGCCGCGACCGGGTGGTGGTTTTCCAGTGGAAAAGCTGAAGACCGAGGTGCTGCTGCCGGAGGAAATCGACAAGGCCGCGCAGCTTTTGGCGGAGGGGCAGGTTGTGGCCTTCCCCACTGAAACCGTATACGGGCTTGGTGCCAACGCCCTGGATCCGGAGGCGGTGGCCAGGATCTTTGCGGCCAAGGGCAGGCCCCAGGACAACCCCTTGATCGTGCACTGTACAGGCAGGGAGCAGGTGGAAGAGCTGGTGCGGGAGATCCCTAAGGAAGCCCGCCTGCTCATGGAGCGCTTTTGGCCCGGCCCTTTGACCCTGGTTCTGCCCAAGAATGAAGTGGTTCCTGGGGAAGTGACTGCAGGATTGGATACAGTGGCGGTGCGGGTTCCCGCCCATCCCGTGGCTTTGAGCCTGCTGAGGGCGGTGAATTTCCCTCTGGCCGCGCCCAGCGCCAATCTTTCCGGAAAGCCCAGCCCCACCAGGGCGGAGCACGTGCTCCGGGATCTGGGGGGCCGCATCCCCGCGGTGGTGGATGGAGGAGAAACGGGCTTCGGAGTGGAATCAACCGTTTTGGACTGTACCCGCAGGCCCTTCCGCCTGCTCAGGCCCGGCGGGGTCACCCTGGAGGAGCTGCAGGAGCTGGTGGAAGTGAGCTTGGCACCCGGGCACCTGGAGGAGGGGCCACCCCCTTCGCCGGGGATGAAATACGAGCACTACGCGCCGGAGGCCGAGGTCTACCTGGTTTCCGGGCCGGGAGCCGCCGCAAAAATCCTGGAGCTGAGCGAAGCTTTGTTAAGGAAGGGCCAAAAGGTTGGTGTGATGACCTGGCAAGAAAGGGCGGGGCTCTATCCAGGGCTGACCGTTCTTTCCATGGGCCCTGAAGGCGATCTGCCCGGTCTGGCCAGCAGGCTCTACCACCTGCTCCGTCAGGCGGATGATCTGGGGCTGGAGGTGCTGTTTGTGGAAGCCGTAAGCGAGCGGCACCTGGGCCTGGCGATCATGAACCGCCTGCGCAAGGCGGCCCGGGGCCGGGAGATCAGCACGTAGGGAGTTAAAGGAGGAAGCATGGGGAAATCTATTCTGTTCATCTGTTCCGGCAATACCTGCCGCAGCGTCATGGCTGAGTACCTGTTGAGGCACAGGGCCAAGGAAGCGGGCCTGAATCTTGAGGCCACCTCCGCCGGACTCTTTGCCTTCACGGGAGATGCGGCCACCGAAGAGGCTCTTCAGGCCCTCTCGGAGCTGGGGATCGATGCCCGGGAGCACCGCTCCCGCAAGCTCCATCCCCGCCTTTTGGAGGAGGCCGACCTGGTTCTGGCCATGACGGAGCGCCACAAGGAGGAGCTTTTGAGGCTCGCTCCTGAACAGGCTGGCAAGATTTTTCTGCTCAAGGAGTACGCGGACATCTTGACTTCCGGGCAGGAGGCACAGCAGTCAGCGGAGAAAGAATACGAGATACCCGATCCCTTTGGGCAGTCCTTAGAGGCCTACCGCCGGGCCCGCCAGGAGATTGACCGGGCGGTACAGGCCATCATTGCCCAGAGCATGGGTAAAGGAGGAAAGAACATGCGTATTGCCGTGGGTTCCGATCATGGTGGTTTCCAGGCTAAGCAGGTGATTATCGAGCATTTGCGCTCCCGGGGGCTGGAAGCGGTGGATTTCGGCACCGATTCCGAGGAGTCTTGCGATTACCCCGACATTGCCCAGCCCGTGGCTGAGGCAGTGAGGAGCGGTGAATGCACTTTCGGGATTCTGATCTGCGGGACAGGCATCGGCATGTCCATCGCCGCCAACAAAATCAAGGGCATTCGCGCTGCCCTGTGCAACGATACCTTCTCGGCCCGCATGGCCAGGGAGCACAACGATGCCAACATTCTCTGCCTGGGGGCCAGGGTGTTGGGGCTGGGCTTGATGCTGGACATAGTGGATGTCTACCTGAACGGCAGTTTCGTCGGGGGCAGGCACAAGACCAGGGTCGAAAAAATCGACGCATTGGACTGAAGGCAGACCAAGATGGGAGATGATCAGATGAGTTCGGTGCACCTTATTGACCACCCTTTAGTACAGCACAAACTAACCATTATTAGGGACCAGGCCACCGGCCCTAAAGACTTCAGGGACTTGGTGGAAGAGATGTCCATGCTCATGGCCTATGAGGTAACCAGGGACATGCCTTTAGAGGACCTGGAAGTGGAAACCCCAATCGGCCGCACCACCGGCAAGGTGATCGCCGGGCGGCAGCTGGGCATTGTGCCCATTCTCCGGGCGGGCCTGGGGATGGTGGGCGGTGTTTTGAAGCTCATCCCCGCAGCCAAGGTGGGGCACATCGGGGTTTACCGGGATCCGGACACGCTCAAGCCTGTGGAATACTACTGCAAGCTGCCCGTGGATGTGGAGGAGCGCCAGGTGATCGTGCTCGATCCCATGCTGGCCACGGGAGGTTCCGCGGCCGCTGCGATTAAGTACCTCAAGGAGAGGAACGTGACCTCCATCAAGTTCATGTGCATCGTGGCGGCTCCGGAAGGAATTGAGTTCCTGCAGAGGGAACATCCAGATGTGAATATCTACACAGCCGCCATTGACCAGCGGCTCAACGACCACGGCTACATCGTCCCCGGACTGGGCGATGCCGGCGACCGCCTCTTCGGTACGAAATAAGCCGGTGGGGGAGGCGGCGGCAGATGGGCAGGCCCTCGTGGGATCAATATTTCATGGACATAGCTGTCTTGGTTTCCAGCCGGTCCACCTGCCTGCGCAGGCAGGTAGGTGCTGTGCTGGTGCGGGACAAACATATTATCGCCACAGGTTACAATGGGGCTCCCCGGGGCGTGGCCCACTGCTTGGACGTGGGCTGCCTGAGGGAACAGCTGAACATACCCTCGGGCGAACGGCATGAGATGTGCCGGGGCACTCACGCGGAGCAGAACGCCATCATCCAGGCGGCCCTGCACGGGGTGAGCACCGCCGGGGCCACTTTGTACTGCACTCATCAGCCCTGTATCCTGTGCGTTAAAATGTTGATTAACGCCGGTGTGAAAAGAGTCGTCTTCCAGGGCGATTACCCCGATGCTCTGGCCTTGGAGCTTCTGAACGAGGCCGGTCTGGAGATTGTCAGGCGCAGCGGGGGGGAGGGGAAGGAATGAACGCAGCGCAGTTTATCTTGGCTTTCTTGATTTCCACAGCGGTTACGGCCCTCTGCAGCCCCGCGGCACGGCGGGTGGCTCTGCGCTGGGGTTTGGTTGACGAGCCCAATCCCCGCAGGATCAACCGGGTGCCCATGCCCACAGGGGGCGGTTTGGCCATCTTCGTTGGTTTTGCCGCCGCTTCTCTGGTGGGGGACCTTCCCCACTTGGGCGTAACCCTCAGCGCGGCATTTTTCATCCTGGTCCTTGGCGTTGTGGATGACCGCTATCAGCTCTCAGCTGGCGTGAAGTTCGCGGGTCAGTTTGTCGTGGTGCTCATCTATGTGCTCTTGGGCCCCCGCATCGAGTTTATCAGCAATCCCTTTGGGGGCATGTTCTACCTCGGCTGGCTGGCCATTCCCCTGACCATGCTCTGGGTGCTCACCTTGGTCAATATCATGAACTTCATCGACGGTATCGACGGGCTCACCACCGGGATCAGCTTCATCGCGGCGGCAGCCCTGGCCACTTTGGCGCTGCTTTTGGGGCGCTTTGATGCGGCACTTATGGCCGTGATCACCGCGGGCAGTGCCCTGGGCTTTCTTCCCCACAACTTCAACCCCGCCAAGCTCTACCTGGGCGATGGGGGGGCCATGCTGCTGGGCTTTCTCCTGGCGGCCATTTCCACCGAAGGTGCCCTCAAGGGCGCGGCCACCATCAGCATCGCGGTGCCCATTTTGATTCTGGCAGTACCGGTTACGGATCTCCTCTGCGCGGTGGTGCGCCGGGTGCAGAACGGAGTCCCCGTCTACCAGGCGGACCGCTCCCATTTCCACCACCGGCTGCTGGATCTGGGCCTCAGCCAGAGGCAGATCGCTGGCCTAGCCTATCTGATCACCGTCCTTTCCGCAACCGCGGCGGTGCTCACTGCGCAGTTAACCCGGGCCCCTTGGCTGGTGGCCCTGCTTTTGGGCCTCCTCTTCTGGTATGGTTCCATGCGGGTGGGCATGATCCAGCCCTTCGGATCCCATAAGGGAGAAAACAAAGATGTTTAAGCTGGCGCTGGTCTTTGGCACCAGGCCCGAGGCCATCAAGATGGCCCCCCTGGTTAAGGCCTGCCGGGGGGTTGGGCACTGGGATACCAGGGTGATCATCACCGGCCAGCACCGGGAAATGGTGGACCAGGTGCTGGAGCTGTTTGGTATCGAACCGGATTACGACCTGGACATCATGAGCCACGGGCAGACCTTAACGGATATCTCCCAGCGCACCCTGCGGGGCATGGCAGGGATTTTGCGCGAGTGGCGCCCGGATCTGGTTTTGGTTCACGGGGATACCAATACCGCCTTTGCCGCGGCCTTAGCCGCCTTTTACGAGCGCATCCCCGTGGGGCACGTGGAGGCGGGGCTGCGCACTCCTTCTGTGCAGAGCCCCTTTCCCGAAGAGGCCAACCGGCGCCTCATTGATGTCCTGGCCACGTGGTATTTTGCCCCCACCGAGCGGGCTGCGGAGAACCTCAGGCGGGAAGGGGTGGACCCCCAGCGCATTTTTGTCACGGGGAATACGGTGATCGATGCCCTGCTTGCGGTGGTGGAAGAGGATTACCAGTTCAAAACGCCTGAACTGAGGGGCCTCGATTTCAGCCGGCCCATTCTGGTGGTCACCGCCCACCGCCGGGAGAACTGGGGAGAGCCCCTGGTGGGGATCTGCCAGGCCCTTTTGGCCATCAGCGCGGCCAGCGATCTGCAGATCGTGGTGGCCATGCACAAAAACCCCGACATCCAGGCGGTGATGGAGGAGCTTCTGGGGGCCGATGAGCAGATCATCTTGGTGGATGCCCCTGGCTACCAGGAGTTCGCCAACCTTTTGGCCAGGTGCACCCTGCTTTTGACCGATTCCGGAGGGCTGCAGGAAGAAGCCCCTGCCTTACATAAACCTGTTTTAGTCATGCGTGAAGTCACGGAAAGGCCCGAGGCCCTGGAAGCCGGGACGGTAAGACTTGTGGGTTCCGCGAAAGATAGTATTGTCCAGGGCGTGCTGGAGCTTTTGAGTGATGCGGAACTCTACGCGCGCATGTCCTCCGCGCCCAACCCCTACGGGGATGGGAGGGCGGCCTTGAGGATCTGCGGGATACTGCAGGAGAAATATAAGTAATTGGGGGAACGCTCTATGGCAATGAGACCGGATGAGATCGTAGCGATACTGAGGCGCCAGATCGAGGAATTCGAAACGGAGCTGCAGGTGGAAGATCTGGGTTCCGTCCTCATGGTGGGGGACGGAATCGCTCGCGTCTATGGATTGGAAAAGGCCCTAGCCGGCGAGCTCCTGGAATTCCCCGGCGGCACCTACGGTATGGTGCTCAATCTGGAGCAGGACAACATCGGCGTGGTCATTTTGGGTCCCTATGAGCATATCAAAGAGGGGGATCCCGTAAGGCGCACCAAGCGGGTGGTGCAGGTGCCCGTGGGCGAAGCCATGATCGGCCGGGTGGTCAACCCCCTGGGCCAGCCCATCGACGGCAAGGGGCCCATCAAGACCGACAAGTGGCGGCCCATTGAGACCAGGGCCCCGGGGGTTGTGGACCGGGTCAGCGTCAACCAGCCGCTGCAGACCGGGTTGAAGGCCATTGACTCCCTGGTCCCCATCGGGAGGGGGCAGAGGGAGCTGATCATCGGCGACCGCCAGACCGGCAAAACCGCCATCGCGGTGGACACCATCTTGAACCAGAAGGATCAGGACGTGATCTGCATCTACGTGGCCATCGGCCAGAAGGCCTCCACCGTGGCCGCGGTGGTGGACACCTTCCTCAAGCACGGGGCCATGGATTACACCATCGTGGTTTCAGCCACCGCCAGTGAGCCTTCTCCCCTGCTGTATATCGCCCCCTACGCGGGCTGCGCCATGGGCGAGGAGTTCATGTACCAGGGGAAAGATGTGCTCATCGTCTACGATGACCTTTCCAAGCACGCCGCGGCTTACCGGGAGATGTCCCTGCTTCTGCGCAGGCCCCCCGGGCGGGAAGCCTATCCAGGCGATATTTTCTACATCCACTCCCGCCTTTTGGAGCGGGCTGCCAAGCTCAACGACGAGCTGGGGGGCGGCTCCCTGACGGCGCTGCCCATAATTGAGACCCAGGCCGGAGACATTTCCGCCTACATCCCCACCAACGTGATCTCCATCACCGACGGGCAGATCTACTTGGAGTCGGATCTGTTCTACGCGGGCATCAGGCCAGCGATCAGCGTGGGCCGCTCCGTATCCCGTGTGGGCGGGGCCGCGCAGGTGCCCATGATGCGCAAGGTCGCGGGCACCCTGCGTCTGGAGCTCTCCCAGTACAGGGAGCTGGCTGCCTTTGCCCAGTTCGGCTCGGATCTGGACCGCCAGACCCAGGCCCTTTTGGCCAGGGGCGAGCGCATGTATGAAGTGCTCAAGCAGGAGCAGTATAAGCCCATGCCCGTGGAGGAGCAGGCGGTATCCCTGTACGTTGCGGTCAACGGCTATCTGGACAGCATTGCCGTGGCGGATGTGGTCCGCTTTGAGCGGGAGCTGCTGGAGTTCCTCCGCAAAGAGCGCCCCGCCCTTTTGGCAAAACTCAGGCAGGAGAAGAAGTTCACGGAAGCGATCGAGGAAGAACTGAAAAAGGCCATTGTGGAATTTAAGAAGGAGTTCATCAGTTAGGGGGGTGCAGCATGGCACGGACGAGTCGGGAGATCAAGCGGCGCATCGCCAGCATCTCCAGCACTCAGCAGATCACCAGGGCCATGGAGATGGTCGCCGCGGCCAAACTGCGCAAGGTGCAGGATAGGGTGGCCAGCACCCGCCCGTACTACGAGCGCCTGGCCGGCTCCCTGGCGGTGGTACTCCAGGCGGTGGAGGGGTCCGGCGTGGAGCTCCCGGAAATTGCACAGCGCAGAACCGGTGAGCGTCACTGCCTTGTGGTCTTATCCTCTGACCGGGGGCTGGCGGGGGGCTACAACACCAACGTAATTCGGCGGGCGGAGGCCTTCCTTCAGGAGCATCCCCACACGGAGCTGGTGATCGTGGGCAGGAAAGCCCGGGATTATTTCCGCCGCCGGAACCGCACCGCTTTGGCCGAGTATGTGGGGCTGGGGGACGAGCCCCAGTTCAGGCAGGGTATGGATATCGGCCAGGTGATTTTAGATTTTTACCTCCACGGCATGTTTGATCAGGTTGCGATTTTATACACCCAGTTCATCAATACACTGACCCAGCGGGTCCGGCTGCGCCCCGTTCTGCCCATCCAAAGCGAGATCGCCTCCGGCAGCTCCGGGCCGGAACCGGTGTACATCTTCGAGCCCTCTGCCACTGCAGTGCTGGAAGAGTTGATCCCGCTGTATGTCAATGCCGCGATCTACCAGTCGCTCATCGAGGCCAAGGCCAGCGAGATGGCGGCCAGGATGAATGCCATGGCTCAGGCCACCGACAACGCGGAAGAGCTCATCGAAGAGCTGAACAAGACGTTCCATCGCATGCGCCAGGCGCAGATCACCAAGGAAATTGCGGAAATCGTGGGCGGTGCAGATGCACTGCAAGCGTAGAGACAAGAGGGGGTTTGACCATGAGTGCTAACATGGGGAGAGTGGTTCAAGTCATCGGCCCGGTAGTGGACATTGAATTTCCGCCGGAGCGGCTGCCGGATCTGCTCACCGCCATCCGCATCGAAGGGGAAGCGGAGGGCCAGAAGATAGATTTGATCGTGGAAGCTGCCCAGCACCTGGGGAACAACATGGTGCGCTGCATCGCCATGGCCTCCACAGACGGCCTGCAGCGGGGCATGCAGGCGGTGGACCTGGGCGGACCCATCACGGTGCCTGTGGGCCCGGAAACTTTGGGCAGGCTGTTCAACGTCTTGGGCCAGCCAATAGACGGCGGTCCCCCCGTGGATGGTGTGGCCCGCTGGCCTATTCACCGCCCCGCGCCCAAGGTGGATGAAGTGGAACCGGCCACGGTCATGCTGGAGACGGGGATTAAGGTTGTGGATCTTCTCGCTCCCTATCCCCGGGGAGGCAAGATCGGCCTCTTTGGCGGCGCAGGTGTGGGCAAGACCATTTTGATCATGGAGATGATCCGCAACATCGCCTACGAGCACGGGGGCTACTCGGTCTTCGCAGGTGTGGGCGAGCGCACCCGGGAAGGGAACGACCTCTACTTCGAGATGAAGCATTCCGGAGTTATAGAAAAGACGGCCATGGTCTTCGGCCAGATGAACGAGCCGCCGGGGGCCCGTCTCCGGGTCGGGCTGGCGGCGCTCACCATCGCCGAGTATTTCCGCGATGAGGAGCGCCAGGATGTGCTCTTGTTTATCGATAATATCTTCCGCTTTACCCAGGCCGGTTCGGAAGTGTCGGCGCTGCTGGGGCGGATGCCCTCTGCCGCCGGTTACCAGCCTACCCTGGCCACGGAAATGGGCCAGCTGCAGGAGCGGATCACCACAACCAAATACGGATCCATCACCTCCATCCAGGCCATCTACGTGCCTGCGGATGACTACACGGACCCCGCGCCCGCCACGGCCTTTGCCCACCTGGATGCCACCACCAACCTGGAGCGGAGCATTGCCGAGAAGGGTATCTACCCCGCGGTGGACCCCTTAGCTTCCACCAGCCGCATTCTAGCGCCGGAAGTTGTGGGCCAGGAGCACTATGAGGTGGCCCGGGGCGTGCAGCAGGTCCTCCAGCGCTACCGGGAGCTGCAGGATATCATCGCCATTTTGGGCATGGACGAACTGTCGGAGGAAGACAAGATCATCGTGGCCAGGGCACGGCGCCTGGAGCGCTTCATGTCCCAGCCCATGTTTGTGGCGGAGGCGTTCACCGGCATGCCCGGCAAGTACGTCCCGGTGAAGGAGACGGTGCGGGGCTTTAAGGAGATCCTGGAGGGCAAGCACGACCACCTGCCGGAGAACGCGTTCTACATGGTGGGCACCATCGACGAGGCGGTGGCTAGAGCCCAAGCCCTGGCGAAGGAGAATGCCTGATGGCGGTATTCAGCTTGGAGGTCTTGACCCCGGAAAGGACTGTGGTCAGCACGGAGGTGGAATACGCGCTTCTGCCTGGTACAGATGGGCAGTTCGGCGTTTTGGCCAATCACCAGCCCCTCATGGCGGCTCTGGGCCTCGGCATCATGGAGTTTGGGCCCCTGCGGGGCAAGCGGCGCAAGATCGCCTTAGGCGGCGGTTTTGTGGAGATGCACGGGAACAAGATGGTGATCATAGCCCGCACCGCCGAACTGGCGGAGGAAATCGATGTGCTGCGGGCCCGGGAGGCCAAGCGCCGGGCGGAAGAGCGGCTGCGCTCCCAAAGGTCCGATGTGGACACGGCCCGGGCGCAGATCGCCCTGCAGAAGGCCCTGCTGCGCCTGAAAGTGGCCAATGATGAGTAAAAGCCAGAAGGTCATATGTCCCGCGAAGAAAGCTCCCTCAGGGGGGCTTTTTTGCATAGAATCCAGATTTTAGGAGCATACTAGCGCCAAGGCGGTGATAGTATGCAAGTATGGCGGAAACTAAAAGACAGGCTGCGGACGGCCTGGCAGAAGCGTACCAGCCGCAGGGTGCTCATGGCCATCGTAATCGGCTTGTCCCTCTTGGCCGGTATGGGTCTGGGCATTTACCGGGCCTGGCCCCAGGAGCAGCCCGCGGCCGCGGTGAACCCGGTGACCCGGGAAGAGCTGGATGAACTGGTGGAGGAGAAGGTGCAGAGCGTGATCGCCTCCCTGTACCCTTGGGTGCTGGAGGACCCCACCCAGGTGGTGATGGTGGAGCCGCCTGCCAACCCCCGGCCGGAGCCCGTGGAACCTAGGCCCGAGCCCGAGCCGGAAGTGGAGCCGGCGGTCTCCTTTGAGCGCTTGATCTGGCCTGTGCAGGGGGAAATCGCCACACCCTTCGGCTGGTACCGCCACCCGGTCTACGGCGATTGGCGCTTCAACGCCGGTTTGGAGTTTAGGGTGACCGGTGATGCGGTGCGCACCGTGCTGCCGGGCAAAGTTGCCGCGGTGAACTCCAACGGCGTGGAGATGGAGCTGATCATTGACCACGGCGGCGGCTGGGCCAGCATCTACCGCTCCATCACAGGCATCAAGGTATCCCCAGGTGAACAGGTGAAGCAGAACCAGAACATCGCCTCGCCGGACAGCACAGGCCGCATCTTCTTCGGTCTTACCTACAACGGACAGCCCGTCAATCCCCAGGCGTTTCTCCACTAGCCGCGCATATTGCAAGCCCTGCGGCATATACATGTAAAAAAAGTGCTAGGGGGAAGCGCAGATGAGAGACTATATCCGCAAGCGGGTAGTGGATGTCAGCCTATACATCGTAAAAACCAACGCCACTGTGCGGCAAGCGGCTCTGGTTTTCGGGGTGAGTAAGAGCACTGTGCACAAGGACGTGACCGAGCGCTTGCCACGCATTAATAAGGAGCTGGCCGAACAGGTGAAGAGGGTCCTTGAGATAAATAAATCGGAAAGACACATCCGCGGCGGTGAGGCAACCAGGCGTAAATACGGGGTGAAAGGGGCCAGTCGAGCTTCCTAGGGGGCCTGGCGAAAAAAGGATTTGTCCCATCGGTGGCGAACACTATGGCATTGCAGTTTGTGCAGCCAGTGTTTGCAGAGGGGGACAAAAGGTGTTTGGCAAAGATATCGGGATTGATTTGGGTACTGCTAATGTTCTGGTTCATGTGCGCGGTAAAGGCGTTGTCATCCACGAGCCCGCTGTGGTGGCCGTTGATGTGAATACACAGAAGATCTGCGCAATTGGTCAAGAAGCCCGGGAAATGATCGGGCGGACCCCTGGCAATATTAGGGCCATCAGGCCCCTGAAGGAAGGGGTTATCGCGGATTTCACCATCACGGAGGAGATCCTTAAGCACTTCATAAGAAAGGCGGCCGGCTGGGGCTTCCGGCCCCGGGTGATGGTCTGCGTTCCCTCGGGGATTACCACAGTTGAAAAAAGGGCTGTGATTGAGGCGGCGAATCTGGCCGGGGCTAAGGAAGTCTATCTGGTGACCGAGCCCATTGCTGCGGCGGTCGGCTGCGGGCTGGATATTGCCGCGCCCAGCGGCAGCATGGTGGTGGATATTGGCGGCGGTACAACGGATATCGCCGTGATTTCTTTGGGGGGCGAGGTTACAGCCCAATCTCTGCGGGTGGGCGGCATCCACATGGAAGAGGCCATCAGCCGCCATATCAAGCGGGTGTACAACCTGGCCATCGGCGACCGCACCGCGGAGGATATCAAAATTTCCATCGCCAGCGCTTACCCCACCCCCGATAAGCGCATGAGTATCCGGGGGAGGGATCTGGTTACCGGGCTGCCAGCCACGGTGGAAATCAGCTCCGTGGACATCTACCCAGCCCTGGAGGAGCTCCTCATCAGCATTGTGGATGCCATCCGGGGCGTTCTGGAAGTGACCCCGCCTGAGCTCGCCGCCGATATCGTGAACAAGGGCATGGCCCTCACTGGCGGAGGGGCCCTTCTGGACGGGATGGCCCGCTTGATTCAGGAAAAAACGGGAGTGCCGGTTACCCTGGCCGAAGATCCCTTAAGCTGCGTGGTGCGGGGGACGGGCGAGATTTTGGATTCCCTGGACCGCAATCCCAACCGCAGCCAGTTCATCCACAGCTACACTAGGGCGCGCTAAAGCGCCCTAAAGTTTTTTTGGGGCGGTGCCGATAAGGGAAGCAGAAGCGGCAGGGAGGTGATCGTATACTCCGCGGCATCTATACAGCAGCATCGGGTATGCTGGTGGAAACAGTGCGCATGGATGTGGCCAGCAACAACCTGGCCAACGTGGATACAGCCGGCTACCAGCGGCAGACCGCCCACATCTACGCCTCGCCCCAGAGGCCGGTGTTCCGCTTATTCCAGGGACAGGCCCAGGCGTTGGGCACCTTGGGTACGGGAGCTCTGGTGGAGGGCAGTCACACTTCTTTCGCCCCAGGCGTGCTGCGCACAACCGAGAATCCCTTAGATGTGGCCTTGGTTGGGGCGGGCTTTTTTGCCATCATGACACCAGAAGGCCCCAGATACACCCGGGATGGGCGGTTCACCGTGAACCCCAGCGGGCTTTTGGCCACCCTCGACGGGAACCTGGTGCGGGGTGAAAACGGCCCCATCTATGTGGGGGAAGGACCCGTCTTTTTCAGTGAAACGGGGGAGGTGCTGGTGAACGGCCAGGTGGTGGACAGGCTCCTCATTGTGGAGTTCAACGACAGAAGCGGCCTGATCAGAAGGGGGGCCAACCTCTTTGAGGCCACGCCGGAAGCCGGGGATCCCTTCCGCTACCGGGCGGTGGTGGCACCCGGGATGATCGAATTGGCCAACGTGAACGTGGTCAGGGAGATGGTGAACCTGATCAACATTCAAAGGGCCTATGAAGCCAACCAGAAGGTGGTGCAGGCCTTCGATGAGACGCTAGGCAGGATCATCAATGACGTTTAGTGACAGGTAGTAAGCGGCAGGAAGCGAGAGCCTGAGGGGAAAGAGGCTGGACTGGCAACAGAAGCCTGGAAGCTATTGACCGACTGAGATAGCTTCACACACCCCTCTCTTAGGCTGTGCTCGAGTTTGGACAGCAAAAGGAGGGTTTTTTGTTATGATGCGCGCTTTATGGACGGCAGCCTCCGGCATGACCGCCCAGCAGACCAAGATCGATGTCATTTCCAACAACCTGGCCAACGTGAACACCACAGGTTTCAAAAAGAGCCGGGTGGACTTTCAAGACCTGCTCTACCAGACGGTGAAGTACGCGGGGACACCTTCCACCACGGGGGCGCAGATCCCCACAGGCATCCAGGTGGGCCACGGGGTGAGGACGGTGGCCACCCAGAAGGTGTTCTCCCAAGGCATGTACCAGCAGACGGACAATCCCCTGGATGTGGTGATTGAAGGCGACGGGTTTTTCCAGGTGCTCCTGCCCGATGGGACCATCTGCTACACCCGGGACGGGGCCTTCAAGATCGATGCCTACGGCCGCCTCACCACCTCCGATGGTTTTCCCATTGAGCCGGAAATTCAGATTCCAGAGGAAGCGGTGGAGGTCAGCATCAGTTCCGATGGGACGGTGGCTGTCATGTACCCCGGCGTAAGCGATCCTGAGGAGAGGGATACGATCATGATTGCCCGCTTTGTGAACCCCGCGGGGCTGCAGAGCGTGGGCCGCAATCTCTACCGCGCCACCGCCGCGAGCGGAGCACCCATTGTGGGTCAGCCCGGCATGGACGGTTTCGGCACCTTGGCCCAGAACTTCCTGGAGATGTCCAACGTCCAGGTAGTGGAAGAGATGGTGAATATGATCGTGGCCCAAAGGGCGTATGAGAGCAATTCCAAGGCCATCCAGGCTTCAGATGAGATGCTCCAGGCCGCCAATAACCTGCGCAGGTAGTTTGTGATGACCGCTAGGAAGCTGGTGGCGCTGGCCGTGCTTTTGGCAGTGCTCACTCTCTGTCCCGGTCCCGGGGCCTGGGGGGCTGAGCAGGAGAGGGCGGTGGTGTTCCTGCCGGAGACGGCCAACGTGTCCGGTAAAGATCTGCTGCTGGGCGAAGTGGCTGAACTTGAGGGTCCCCCTGAACTGGTGCAGCAGCTGGCCGAGGTCGTAGTGGGAACCGCTCCCAGTCTGGGGAGTTCCCGGGTGCTGCTCAGGGGACACATCGAGGTCCGCCTGCGCCATGCCGGGCTGCATCCCAGCCTGGTGGAGTTCCAGGGGGCCGAGAGCGTGCGGGTGTTCCGGGTGCCGGCCGCTGCAGCCGCGAGCTTGCGTGAAGACGGGGAAGGCCGCCCGGTTCAGGAAGTGGTGGTGGCGGCCCGGGACCTTAAGCGGGGAGAGATCCTCAGTGCGGACGATCTCCGCCTGGAACTGCGGGAAGTAAGGGGTGCTGCGCTGGAAAGCCGGAGCCTGGAGGACTTTGTGGGACTGCGGACCACCAGAATGGTGCCCGCGGGAACTGCCCTCACCCAGCTCCATGTGGAGGTAGTACCCCTCATCGAGCGGGGGGATGCGGTCACCATCCTGGTGCACACGGGCAGCGTCACTGTCACCGCACCGGGCGTGGCCCGGCAGAGCGGCGGGCTGGGCGATCTGATCGAAGTGGAAAACACCCTCTCCCGGCAGAGGGTGGCCGGGGAGATCGTCGATGCCCACACAGTTCAGGTGCACACAAAGGGGGCAGCTATGCCGTGAAAAGACCTTGGTACTTAACCATTACCCTGCTTTCGGCGGTGGGGCTGCTGTTGGGCAGCACCACCTTGACCGTGGCAGAATCGTTGTTTCCTGTGGATCAGCCTGCGTCCATGTTCGCGGATCGCAAGGCCAGGCGGCCCGGGGACCTGGTCACGGTGATCATCGTGGAACAGGCCCAGGCCAGGCAGACGGCCACCACCAGCACTGGTAAAGACTCGGAAGTGTCCGTGGGGCCAGGCGGCGGTGTGCTGGCGGATCTCATTCCCCTGCTGCGCCTGGGGGGAGGAGACAGCTTCTCCGCGGACGGGGCCGTGACCAGGGGCGGCAGCTTAACAGCGAAGATCACCACCAAGGTGGTGGAAACCTATGCCAACAACACCCTGCGCATTGAAGGCCGGCAGAAGATTGTGGTGAACGGCGAAGAACAGGAGATCGTGCTCACCGGCCTGGTGCGGGGTGAAGACATTGCCCCGGACAACACTGTGCTCTCCACCTTTGTGGCCGATGCGGAGATCTCCTTTGTGGGCACAGGCATTGTCGGGGAGAAGAACAAGCCCGGGCTGCTCACGCGCCTGTTCAACTGGCTGTTCTAGCGGGATGAGGAGGAAGGCAGATGAAGAGGAGACTTGTTTGGCTGGCCTTGGGGATCATCCTGCTGGGTGCAGGCAGAGCCTGGGCCCAGACGGTGGAGCCCCTCCGCTACGATACCCCCATTGTCCGGATTAAGGATGTGGCTCGGGTCCAGGGCGTGCGGGACAACCAGATCTACGGCCTGGGCCTGGTGGTGGGTCTGCAGGGTACGGGAGACGGTTCAGGCTCCCGGGCCAATGTGCAGATGATCGCCAATATGCTGGAGAATTTCGGGATTTCCGTATCCCCAGATGATCTGCGCATGCGCAATATTGCTGCCGTCATGGTGACCGCGGATCTGCCCACTTCCCTCAGGGTGGGGGACCGCATTGATGTGACGGTCTCCTCCATCGGCGATGCCCGCAGCCTGCAGGGCGGGTTCCTTCTCCAAACTCCCCTCCAGGCCGCCAACGGGCAGATCTATGCCGTGGCCCAGGGTCCTGTGTCCATTGGCGGGGCTGCGGGGCGGGGATCAGGGGCCCAGAGCATCCACACCACAGTGGGTACCGTACCAAGCGGCGCCATCGTGGAGCGGGAGCTGCAGGCCAGAGACCTGGCCGCGGAGGGCTGGGTTTCCCTGGTGCTCATGGAGCCGGACTTCACCACCGCGCAGCGCCTGGTGGAAGTGGTGAATGCGGCCTTTGGGCAGAGCCTGGCCAGAGCCAGGGATCAGGCTACGGTGGAAATCCAGATTCCCGGCAGCTACCTGAACAACGTGGTGGCCTTCATTGCCGAACTTGAGGAGCTGCCCATCCGCCCTGACAGCAATGCCCGGGTGGTGATCAACGAGCGCACAGGCACAGTGGTCATGGGCGCGCAGGTCCGCATCGCCCCTGTGGTGGTATCCCACGGCAGCCTCAAGGTGCAGGTGGGTACCGTTGAAAATGCCGGCCCGTTTGGAGGAGACGGAGGGCTGTTTGGCGAATTCATGGGTTCAGAACCAGCCTTTGGAAATACCACTGTTTTGGGCGGTTCCCCCAGCGTGCAGGAACTGGTGGATGCCCTCAACGCCGTGGGCGCGTCCCCCAGGGACATTATCGCCATCCTGCAGGCTGTGAAGGCGGCGGGGGCGCTGTTTGGCGAGCTGATTATTCTTTAGGAGGATCCCTATGCGGGTGAACTGGAGCCCCGGCGATCTGGTGGCCGGCAAGGCCGAGGAGCTGGGCAGAACGAAGCAGTCTTCATCCCGGGAAGCGCTGCGGGAGGCCGCGCAGGAGTTTGAGGCCCTGTTTTTGCAGATGCTCCTGACGGAGATGCGCCGCACCGTGCCGGACAGCGATCTGCTGGGCGACCGGCGGGCGGAAAAGCTGTTCCAGTCCCTGCTGGATCAGGAAATGGCCCTAAACAGCTCCCAAGCCCAGAGCCTGGGGCTGGCCAAGCTCATCTATGAACAGATGTCCCGCTATCTTCCTGAGGATGAGGGTTAGAGAAAGGCAAGAGCTCAGTAAACTCCACACAAATGGCGTTGTGGAGTTTATTTTGTGGCAGGAAAACACATCGGTGTCAAGAATTGTAATTAGGAATATGAAGGGGGATTGTCTGTGCAGTGGAGATGGGCCCCGCTAGTTTTCTTTTTATTGACACTTTTCACTGTCTTCAGCCCGGCACAGGCCAGCACTGCAGCGTTGAAGGTCTTAACTGTCCTGCCGCAAGAGGTTCTGCTTACCCTGCCCAAAGGAGAGGGCCAGGAGTTTCAGGTCAGCTACACTTCCCATCCCATGAAGGTGATTATAGATTCTAATCTGCCCATCCCGGATCTGCCGGAAAGGCAGAAGATCGACGATGTGGCCCTGCGGGAGCTCCGCTATTCCCAAGAACCGGGCGGTGCCTCCCGGCTGGTTTTGGAGTTCAACTACTGGCTGCCGGAAGGTGTGGTGCAGGAAGATGAGCACCTTTTCCAGCTCACGGTTCCCAAAACCTTCGTTGAGACCACCAGACGCATCGTGGAACTCGGCCTGGTTTACGGTCATCAGCGCAGGGCTGACAGTTTTGGCCCCAATGTGGTAAACTACCTGGAGATAGATCTCAGGCGCAACTACGAGGTGAAGCTGGTCTTAGCGCAGGATCGCATCTACGGAGCGGAACGGGTCAGCGAGATGGCCAAGCGCACCGGGGCCCTTGCGGCGGTCAACGGTGCCTATTTTGCATCGACCGGGCGGCCCTTGGGGGTGTTTGTGATCGATGGGGAGCTGATCACCGAGCCCTACAATAACCGCACTGCGGTGGGCCTGGGCCCCGGGACAGCGGTCATGGGCAATGTGGACTTTCAGGGTGAGGTCTATCATGAAGGGCGCCTTTTGGCGGCGGTTTCCGGCATCAACCGCCCGCGACTTCAGGATGAGCTGATCATTTACACCCCTGCCCACGGGACCAAGACCAACACCAATCCCTACGGCCACGAGGTTGTGGTGGCGGGGGGCGTAGTGGTGCAGGTGCAGCCAGAGGGCAACAGCACCATACCTGAAGACGGTTTTGTCCTGTCCGCCCACGGGGAGATGCGCCAGTATCTAGCCGCTTTGAACCCGGGCGACCGGGTGGAAGTGAGCCTGCGGCTGGAGCCCGACTGGCGTGAACAGGGCTTTTCCCAGATCATCGGCGGCGGCCCCAGGCTGGTGCGGGCCGGAGTGCTGGACATCACGGGGGAAGAGGAAGCCTTTAAGGATGATATCCTCAAGGGGCGGGCCCCCCGCACCGCCATCGGCATTACAGCCGATGACAAACTGCTTTTGGTTACCGTCAACGGAAGACAGCCCAATGTGAGTGTAGGTATGACTTTGGATGAGCTAGGGAATCTTCTCATAGAACTTGGAGCGCTTGAGGCCATGAATCTAGATGGAGGCGGTTCCACAACCATGGTCATCCGCAACCTGGTGTTGAACTTGCCTTCCGATGGAAAAGAGCGAGCAGTAAGTAATGCCATAGTCGTTGTGGCAGGATCTAGGTAGAGGGTAGTGAAGGGGTGGCTTCATGCGAAAACTGCCGTTGTGGTTAGGAATGGCCGTGCTGGTGATTATCTGTGGTATCTCCGCGCAGGTGCTGGCCGTCGAACTCTTCCCCCCCGAGGAGGTGCGGCCGGGCCTGCGCGGGATCGGCAAAACGGTCTTTTCTGGAAACGCCATTGAGACTTTTGACGTGGAGGTGCTGGGCATTATTCCCCAGAGCCCCCCGGTGAGCAGCTATATCATGGTCAAGGTAAGCGGAGAGGCCATTGAGCGCTACGGGGGCATTGCCCGGGGCATGAGCGGCTCCCCCGTGTATATCCAGGATCGCCTTTTAGGTGCCATTTCCCATACATACCCCTACACGGATCACCGCATCGGTTTGGTCACCCCCGCGGTGGACATGTTCAGGCTCTTTGATGCGCTGCCCACCCCCGAGCCGGCCCTGCCTGAAGAGGTTGTGGCAGTTAGTTCCCCAGTGATTGTCCAGGGCATGAATGAGCGCAATCTGAGCTACCTGGTGGAGGCCCTGGGTCTGGAGCGGACGCAGGTTCTGCCCTCCTTTGCTGCAGCGGCTTCTTCCACGGGCGCGGCGGCCTTCGAGCCGGGCAGCATGGTGGGTGTGCAGCTTTTGAGGGGCGATTTTGTGGTGGCCACCTACGGTACCGTCACCCATGTGCGGGAGGACGGGCGCTTTATTGCCATGGGCCATCCCGTCTTCCACCGGGGCGCGGTGGACTTTTTTGCCTCCGCCGTCTATGTGCATCAGACCCTGTCCAACTTGGAGGTGCCGGTAAAGATCGCCTCCCTGGGGGCAACTGTGGGCAAGGTGGCCCAAGATCGGGCAGCCGGCGTGGGGGGCGTCCTGGGAACCGCGGTGGGTTACGTGCCCATCAGCATCACGGTTACAGATACGGAGCGCGGTGTCCGGCAGAGCTACTACGTGGAGGCGGTGAAGGATGAGCAGTTCCTTGCTCCGCTGATCATCGGCAGTGCCTACCAGAGCATCGATGCCGCTTTGGACCGCATCGGTGATGGAACTGCCTATGTCCGGGTGGAGTTCGTTTCCCAGGATTTCGGCCAGCGGATGATCAGGGAAAACCTCTTCTACAGCGACTCGGACATCGCCGTGTGGTGTCTTGTGGATCTCCTTTCCGGCTTGGAACTGCTTCTAGGCAACAACCTGCAGGCGGTGGATCTGCAGCAGGTCAAGATCGAGGTGGAGGTGTCCAGGGAGCGGAAAACCGCGACCATCGAACGGGCCACCCCCTCAACTTCCCATGTGCGGGCAGGCGACAGTGTGGACGTGGAGGTCCTGATCAGGCCCTTCCGGGGGCAGGTGGAGACCCGGACCCTGCGGCTGCAGATCCCTGCGGATACGGCAGCGGGGCTCCTCACGGTCACGGTGCGCAGCGGGGCGGAGGGCTATTACTACACCAAGCCGCCGGTCCACACCAGCATCCTGGAGCCCAGCGAGGAAGAGGATGCAGAGGAACCCATGCGGACGTTTATCTCAGATGCGGACACTTTGGATGACCTGATTGAAGAATATATGGATAGGGAGAGGAATAACGAGTTAGTGGCCGAGTTCTACCCCTTCCGGGAGAACCAGGTGGAGGACGAAGCAGCTGAGGATGGAGAAGAAGAGGAAGCCTTTGATCCCTTGAGCTATTATCCGTGGGCCGAACCGATGGATCCGGTGATGGCGCGCCTCTCCACGCAGTTCGTGCTGGACGGCATGGCCACCTTCGACCTGAACATCTACCACTGAGACTTTGGTTTTTTCTGTAAGGTGTCCCCGGAGTTGGCAAGAGGAATCTGCCCAAGGTGCTCGAAATAAGGGAGATAGATCGAAAACTACTGTGTGGGAGGCAGGACAATGAGGCAAAGTTCAGCCAAGGTGGTTCTGGCACTGGTCGTTCTGGGTTTGCTCGTTTCGGCAAGCGGTATTGTGCAGGCCCAGTCCCAGGATCTCGGTATCGTGAGGCTGATTACCATCAAAGGCAACGTTATGATTGATACCGAGACCATAAAAGCGGCCATCTTGAAGACGCGGCTCGGCGAACCCGCGGTGGAGCAGAAGATTATCGACGACATGCGGGCCATCTACGATCTGGGCTACTTCGAAGATGTGCAGGCCACCATCGACCCTGCTTTAGGCGGAGTGGAAGTGGTGTTCCACGTTTGGGAAAATCCCGTTGTACGGGAGGTCACCTTTTCCGGCGTGCCGGGCGTGCCCTTTGGCGATTACGCCAAAAAGATGAAGACCCAGCCCGGGTATATCCTCAACGCCCATGATATCTGGGAAGACCTGCGCGGTTTGGTGGAATGGGTGCTTGACGAGCACGGCTATTGGGTCCGGGTTACCGCGATCAGTGCCGATACGGCTGGACAGATCCACATTGAACTGACCCAAACCACACTTAAGGATATCATCATCGCCGGCAATGAGAAGACCAAAGACTTCGTGATTGAGCGCGAGCTCTCCTTTGAGGTGGGGGACCCTGTCAATATCATCGAGATTGACCAGAGCCTGCGCCGCCTGCTCATGCTGGGCTACTTCGACGAGATCAGCCGGGAGCTCACCGAGGAGGAGGAGCCGGAAACGGTACTCACCATCAACCTGAAGGAGCGCAAGACCGGTGCGGCCACTTTTGGCGTGGGCTACAGCACCACAGATGGCCTGGTGGGCTTTGTGCAGGTGTCCGATGACAACCTCTTCGGACGTGGTCAGAGGATTAAGGCCAACGTCAGTCTGGGCCGGAAGCTTACCTCCTACGAGTTTGAGTTCTACGAACCGTATATCACCAAGTCCGGTATCTCGCTGGGCACAGGCCTTTACCGGCAGACCAGTGAAGTGAAGACCATCAAGCCCGACACGGACCAAGAGTTCGAGAGCAAGCGCACCAGCATCGGGGGCAATCTGACCCTGGGCAAACCCTTAAGCGAGTTTACCAGGGGGCGCCTCACCTTCAAACTGGAAAACAACACCTACCAGCCCACGGAAGAGGGGCAGGAGTGGACCCCAGAGGATTCCAAGAGCAGAAACGTGGGGATTGGCTTGAACACCAACACGGTGGATCATCCCTTCTTCCCCACGGAGGGTTACAAGAACGATGCCTACCTGGAGCTGGGTACCACCCTCTTCGGAGGCAGCAGCGCCTACGCTAAGCTGCGCCTGGAGCACAGCCGCTTTTTCGAAGTGCGGGATGGCGGCTACGTGTTGGCCGTGCGGGGTTTGGGCGGCAGGCTGCTGGGGGGCACCCTGCCGGACAGCGATAAGTTCAGGATCGGCGGGGCAGAAACCCTCCGGGGTTACAGTTACGGAGATCCTACCCTAGGCCTGGTGGGCGACAACATGCTGGTCTTTAACGCTGAGTTCCGCTTCCCCATCGTGGAGAAGGTCCAGGGTGTGGTCTTCACCGATTGGGGTACCGCCTGGGATCAGGGCCAGTCGCTGCAGCTGCAGGATCTGAAGAACTCCTTCGGTGTGGGCGTGCGCCTGGATACGCCTTTGGGCCTGCTGCGCCTGGACTACGGCCTGGGCAAGGACGCAGAGAACAACCGGAAGGGCCAGTTCTACTTCGGCATCGGGCAGGCCTTTTAGGCATGCTGCCATGAATTGAGCCGGCGGGCTTCCTTGGGGAAGTCCCGCTGGTTTTTTTTGCATTTGTGCTCCTTTCCAGCCCCTGGTATAATGGGCGGCAGGAAAAGGGGTGAATCTATGCGTCTAGCAGGCATGATCTCTCTGATTTTAGTCTTGAGCATGCTCACGGGCTCGAGCCCCTGGCTGCTGCCCCAGGCGGGCGCTGCTGGGCCTGTTGAAGATACCCCGGGGGCAGAGAAGCTTCTGGCCAGGCAGGAAGAGAAGCTTCTGGCCTACGAGGCGGAGCTCCTCCAGGCGGCGGAGGAACTGCTCAGCGCCAAAGCGGGGGAGATCCGCCGGGAGCAGGCCCAAGAGCTGCACGACGCAGCGGCGGATCTCCGCAAGGAGCTCCAGGATACGGCAGCCCAAGGCCAAAGGGAACTGGAGCAGGAGCTTTTAGGCCTGCAGCTGGAGCTGGTGTTCGTAACCCTCACCCCCGAGGAACAGGAAGCGAAGCTGAAGGACATTGAGGCCCTCCAGGAGGAGCTCCGGCTTTACCAGGAGGAGCTGGAGGAGGAGTTCCAAACCAGGCTCCAGGATCTCCAGGCGGAGCATGAAAGCCTGGCCCAAAAGCGCCTTGAGGCTTTCCACAGGGAACTGGACCAGGCTGTCCGGGAGGAGCTGGCCGCCTATCGGCAGCAGCTTCTGGTGGAACTTGACGGGCAGCTGTCTAGGGCCCTGGCCAACGGGCCATACTAAGGTAGAAGTACACTTGCAAGCCGCGATAAGGTGGTGACAGCCGAGTGAAGTATCTACCTTGGGCTTTGGCGGGCCTTTTGGCCGCAGCTTTGATCTGGGCCCTCCTGGCCGGTTCCGGGGGCGGATCGGTGGGCGTGGTGAACCTGGTAAGGGTGGTGGATGAGAGCCCCCGGGCCCAGGAGCTCAACGAGCTTTTAGCCCAGCGCTACCAGGAACTTCTGACCCGCTTTGATCTGGAGGAGGCGCCCAGCGAGGAAGACGTGGACAGGGCCGCCCGGGAGCGGCAGGCCTACGGGGAATACCTGGCCTACCGCCAGGAGCTGGAGCTGCAGCTGGAAAAGGAAGTGAATGCCGCCGTGAGGGAGGTGGCTGAGGATAAAGGGATTTCTGTGGTACTGGACAGCGACGTGATCCGCTACGGGGGCATTGACCTGACCGATGAGGTGATCCGCAAGCTCAAATAACCAATCGCCGCCAGGCGGTTTTTAAAATTCCACCATCTGCCAAGGGCCCTTTGCAGGTAATCGTTCCGCTAAAGGCGAATAACTAGGGTCAGAGTAAGGGAGATGAGGTCAAGTATGGACAAGATACGCAGCATGATCTGGAGCATGGTTGTGGTTATTATCGTAGTCGCAGGCAGCTGCCAGGCAGAGCGGGTTGCCGCCATGCCCACCGCGGATGGGGCTGCCCCGGGTACCTTGGAGCTTGACTACCTCTTTCACCGCGGCGGCCACAGCGTTGGGCTGGAAGTGGGGCTCCATCCCAATTTTAGTGCCGGCGTGAGGCAGGAGGTGGGGGGCCGGCTGTATGCCACGGTCAAGGCCGTGCTGATGCCGGAGACGGAAGAGTGGCCGGGGCTGGCCCTGGGGGGCGAGTTTTCCTCAGCCCACCAGCATCTTTACGCTGTCCTTTCCAAGCAGCTGGGCGCGCCGCATCTCCGGGGGCACCTGGCCTTCGGACTGGGCCGCTACGCACGGGGCATGGCGGGGTTAACTGTCATGCTCAATCCCGTCAAGGTCAGCAACGTGCCCACCACGTCCCTCTTTGTGGAGTACGACGGCCAAGGCCTGGCGGGAGGAGTGACCGCCCAGTTCAGTCCGGAACTGGGGGCGAAATTGGGTTTGACGCTTGGACACGGGCTGAGTATGGGCCTCCATCACAAACTGGCCTTTTAGTCCAAGCTCACCGTGGGGTGCTTGTGGATGAGGATTTTTGACCGCTATTTGACCAGGGAACTTCTGGGACCCTTTTTGTTCTGCGTGTTCGGCTTTACGGTGGTGCTGTTGAGCGGACTGCTCTTCCAGCTCACCGATCTCATTTTTGTACACGATGTGGCAGTGTCCACGGTGGCCAGGATGCTCCTCTACCGCATTCCCGCCACGGTGGTAATGACGCTGCCCATTGCTACGCTGTTTGCCACCCTGCTGGCGGTGGGGCGTTTGGTGCAGGACAATGAGATGACGGTTATGCGGGGAAGCGGCATTGCCTATCCCCGTTTGATCGTGCCCATTTTGGTCTTGGGCCTTTTGATCAGCATCTGCACTTACCTGGCCTCGGAATACATAGTGCCTCCGGCCAACACCAAGTTTGAAAACGAACTGCGGCGCATCATCTTCTCCGAGGGCGTTCCCCTGGTGGAGGAGAATGTGTTCTTCCACGGTGGCGATGACCGCTATTTTTACATCGGGGAAGTGGACACAAAAACCCGCGAGCTGAAGAAGATTCTAGTATACGAGCTGGCCTCGGACAGGTTCCCCAGCATCATCAGCGCCCAAACGGGGATCTTCCACGACTACGTGTGGGTGCTCTTTGACGGTGTCTACCAGGAGCTGGATGCGGAAGGTTTCGTCCAGTTTGAAAGCCGCTTCGAGCGCATGGAGATCGTCACTGAACAGAAGGGCGATATCTACCTGGGCAACCAGCGCACCGTCGACGAGATGAGCCGGCGGGAGCTGGGGGAATACATCGAACGCTTCCAACGGGGGGGCCTCAAGGTGCGTTCCTGGGTGGTGGAGCACCACATGCGGCTCGCGCTGCCCATGTCGTCCTTTGTTTTTGCCCTGTTCGCCGCGCCGTTGGCCCTGATGGGCCGGGGCGGGCGGGCCTACGGGATCATCCTCAGCCTGACCATTCTCCTGGTCTACTATGTGGCTGTTTCCGTGTCCCGTTCCCTGGGCATTAACGAAGTGCTGCCGCCTTTTGTAGCGGCTTGGTTGGTGAACACCATCTTCGCCGCGAGCGGCTTTGTCTTTTTGGCCCTGTCCGATCGCTGGTACTAGAATTGGGGAGATACTATGTGCCCGTGGAAGCGCACTCCGCTTGCCGTTTTGGCTTTGATCATCATCTTGATTCTCCCGGCGCCTTCTGCTTTTGCTGCGGAGCAGATGGTGCGCATCGTCGCGGGCAAAACCGGGTCCTACGATCTCAAAAGCCAGGTGTTCACAGCCGAGGGCGATGTGGAGGTCCATGTGGACGATGTGGTGCTCTACGGCGATGTGCTCCATGCGGATCTGGTCGAAGGCCTGGTCACCTTGGAGGGTTCGGTCCGGGTGATCCGGGACGGGCAGGAACTGGGCGGGGACCGCTTGGTGTACAATCTGGAGACCGGGGAGGGCACCTTTGAGGAGCTCAGTGCCCAGCTGACGGTGCCCGACGGTACGGTCTATGTCACCGGAGACAGCGTGCTCTTCGCTGGAGATAACTACACCGTCTCCCGCGCCGCCTTCACCACCTGCGATCTGGAAGAGAGCCACTACCGGCTGGTGACCAGGGAAATGGAGTTCGTCCCCGGCGATAAGGCCATCATTCGCCATGTGGTTTACTATGAGGGCAGCATTCCCCTCTTTTACTGGCCTTATCTGGTCGTTCCCTTGAGCAAGGATCTGGAGGATATCCTGGTCAGCCTGCCCGCCTTCGGTTACAGCGAACATGAAGGCTATTTCATGAAGAGCACTTTTAACTACTATATCAACAGTAGGGCCTACGGCAACATCTACGTGGACCTCTACAGCCGGCTGGGCCTGGGCGTGGGGATGCGCCACAACTACCGGCTTAAGGATCTGGGCGAGGGATTTCTGTACCTCTGGGGCGTGCCCACCAGCAGCGAAACCGCCTACAAAGGGGCCTGGGAACACACCCTCTCCAAAGACAGCTGGGATCTCACCACCAAGAACAGCGTGGAGAAGACCTGGGTACGCGAGCAGACCAGCTCCGACACGCGCCTTGATTTCCGCACCGAGGACCTGCGGGGAAGGGTCTGGCTCACTTACAAAAACAACCCGGGGGAAACCGCCAAGGAGCAGACGGATCTGGGTCTGGAGTGGTCTAAGGAGCTCACAGACCACTTGGTGCTCAACCTCAAGGGAAACTATGTCCAAAAGCGCACCAGCGAGGAGGTGCGCCTCATGGACTTTCTCATCTCCTCGGTGTACAGCCGGGGCAAGCACAAGCTCACTTTGACCTTGGAGCAGCAGTTCAATCCGGACCTTCTGACCTCCGGTTCCCAGGAGTGGCGCAGCGTCCAGCGCCTCCCAGAGCTGAAATGGGAGGTGAGCGATCTGGGGCTGAAGAGCCTGCCCCTCCGCAGCCAGCTGGTGGTGGGCCACTACCAGGAAACCCCGTCCATGGTGAGCAAAGACCGGGTTTACGGCCAGCTCACCCTGGCCTCAAGGACCTGGCGGCCCAGGACCGGGACGAGCATCAGCTACCGGGGCGACCTCAACGGCGCCCTCTACTCTGAAAGCGGAGGACAGGCCTGGCTCTACGGCCGGGCGGTGCTCAACCAGAGCCTGGGGAGCAACCTGTCCCTGAGCAGCACCTACCGGCGCAGGGATGTGTGGGGGGAATCACCTATCAAATTCGACGCCCAAAAGCCCCTGCAGGACCTGAACGTGCGGCTCAGCTACAACCGGAACAAGTTCCGGGCCAGCGCCAGCACAACCTACGACTTCCTCACGGAGAAGTTCAGCAGCCTGACCTTGAACACCGGCCTGCGCCCCAATGAGCGTTGGAATGTGGATCTCTACGCCAGCTATGATCTGAACACCAGTACTCTAACCCATGTGGTTCCCCTGGTGGAGTACAAGCGGGATGAGCTCAGTTTGAAGTTCGGCTTCCGCTACAAACCCAATCTCCAGGAGCTGGAGCGGGTAGATCTGCGCGTGGCCCTGCCCCTGGGCTCCACCTGGTATGTGAGCTACGACAGCATCTACACTCCCCCGTCGGATAAGTTCACCAAGGGTGAGATCTCCATCAAGAAGGATCTCCACTGCCGGCAGCTGGCCTTTTCTTACGACCATGTTGCGGGGCGGGTGGCGGTGCAGCTCACCATCAACGCCTTCCCCACCCTGCCCATCGGCTGGGACAGCGAAGGCGGCCTGAGCTTGTTTGACTTTGAAGATGTGGCCGACATCATTGATGATGCGAAGGAGTGATGAACCTGTCAACCAAGGCAAAGTGGATCGCCGCGGGCACCGTTGCGGTGGCCGTGCTCCTGTTCATCACTTTTCGCTACGCGGCCCAGCCGCCTCCACCCGCGGTGAGTGTGCCCCCCAGCGTGCAGCTGCAGGAGTCGCGGCTGGTGGGGAGGAAAGACGGCCAAAGGCAGTGGGAGATACTCAGCCGGAGCGTGCTGCAGGAAGGGGATGTGGTGACCCTAAGGGAGCTGGAGGAGATGGTGGTCTTCCAGGATGAAGAGCCGTACCTCACCATCCAGGCCCCCGAGGCGGAGTGGGAGCGGAAAACGGAGCTGCTGCGCCTGTTCGGCCCCGTATTGGTGGAGGGGGAAGAAGGATTCCGCCTAGAAAGCGATTACCTGGAGTGGCAGGGCCGCAGCTCGAAGCTGCTTTCGCCAGGCCCTGTGCAGATGCTCTGGCGGGGTATGGAGATCTCCGCGGATACCATGACCATGGACACGGAGGGGGAGATTGTCTTCCTCCAGGGGAATGTGGAAATCCGCGATGGGGGTCTGGTGTGGAAGCTGGAGGAAGCGGTCTACGATCTGGATGCGGAGTCAATGGACTTCTACGGAAACGTGGTATTGGAGGGGGAAGCAGGCAGTGACTAAAAGGTTGACTTTACTGTGTTTGCTCGCCGGCATGCTGGCCTTGGCACCGGCTGTTTGGGCCCAGGGCCAATCCGGGACGCTGGAGATCACCGGTGTGCCCGCGGATGTACCCGCCGGGCGCTATGACCGCCAGGCAGGGGTGTTCTCCGCGGATGTGTCGGCCATTGAGGGAGCTTTAGTCCACGTCACCTTTGAAGAAGTGAAGATCGTGGGTCAGACCATGGAGTGGCGCACCGACGATGACTACCTGATCTTCACCGGCGGCGCTACCTTGACCAAGGAGGATTTCACCGTCACCGGCGATACGCTGGAGTATTTCGGTAAGGAGAAAAAACTCCACGCGGTGGGCAGCGTGGTGGTGGTGACCGATGATGCCACCGTTTACGCCAACGAACTGGTCTACGATGAGGAGACCGACGAGGCGGTTTTCACCGGCCAGGTGAAGGTGGTCTTTGATGATGGGGTGCTGGAGGGTGAGAAGTTTGTTATGTTCCTGGAAAAGAGCGAGCTGCAGTTCTTCGGCGCTTTCCAGGGAACGTTTGAGACGGATTGAAGTAAGTAATATATGACAGTATTGACGGGCATTACCACTTAAGACCCAGCTAGAGGCATGTTATAATGAATGCACTGGGTGAGGAGGAAGGGTAATGCTCGATTTTTTTCGAGATGGATTTTATAAAGACCTGGCACTTTTGCTGGTGATCACAATCCTGCTGGGCGCCGCCTTTTCCCAGGGCATCGCCTGGGCCATCGACGCCTATTTTGGCGATACCCTCGATCAGATGCTGGGCGAGTATGGAGAGTATGACCTGATCCTCCATATCCGGGAAGAGGCCAAAGAAGCGGCCCTGCGTGAACTGCAGCGCATCGGTGAGCAGTCCTTCCCCGGCTATAAACTCAACGAGACCTTGACCATCGCCGGGCAGGCCAATGTCTTTTTTGGGCTGCCGCCGGATTGTCGCACCAGGGAGGTTCTGGAGAGCATAACCTCCTATTTTGGCGCGGTTCCCGGGCTGAACGGTTACACCTTGATCGTACAGCCCAGCGTGCTCATTCGGGGAGTGCATCCCGGGGTGCGGGAGGAGCTGCGGGCGCTAATTGAGGCCCTCCCCGGGGTGCGCTTTACCGTGAAGGACGGCAATAACTTGGTGGTACTGGCGGACGGCGAAGGCCGGCTCGGCCAGGTTAAGACCGCCGTCGAGCAGATTCTAGAGCAGTATCAAATTCTGGAGCTGCGCTTTCCCATGGGCTTTGAAGTGGATACCCAGGAAGTGGGCAGCCGTGCTCTGGAAATTCTGCGCGCCCGGAACCAGGGGGCGGGGAGCCGCTACGCCAACGTCACTTCTGCCCAGTATGGTGAGGATTTGGACGCTTTCCTCAAGACGCTGGTGGAAATGCGGGATTTCTTAGGCAGCTACGCCTCCAAGGTGCGCATCACCCCCTCTGAGGGAGTGCAGCTGGCCGTGGGCGAGCGTCTGGTGCTGGAGGGGCCGGTGGAAGCCGGCCAGGATCTGATCGTGGAAGTGACGGGCTTGTTCGGCAGCCTGGCGGAGGGCATGATCGTCCAGGGTTCCCCCGTCCAGTCCACGGATCGCGTGTTATACCAGGGGTTCCGCCTCCAGGGGGAGGGGGAGCGCGGCGCTTTCGTGGGCGAAGTGGAGATTGAAAACGAGCGCTATCGGCTGGCCTACGCGGTGGATGAGAGCCTGAGGCTCCTCGCCGAGCTGGAGGAACTGGCGGTGCAGGCCAGTGCCGCGGTGGACAACGCGGAAGGGGTGCTCACCACCTTCCAGGAGGCCCTTCTGCAGCTGGAGGTACTGCAGGTGCAGATGCGGCAGCTCAACGAGGGTATTGCCAAGGGCGATGCCAAACCCTCCGGCGAGCAGTTTCTGGTTACCCTGCTCCTCAACGGCCTGCTCCAGACGCTGGCCCAGGGTATCGTCCACAGCGGTGAGGAGTCCCTGGATTCCCTGGAGAACCTGGACATCGAGGAGATGCGGCGCAGCCTGGACGGGATCAGCAAGCAGATCGCCAACGTGCAGCAGATCGACGTGGCCGCGATCATGGAACAGATCGGTTTTGTCCGGGATACGCTGCCCGACTTAAGCGATGCGGAAATCGGCCAGTCCATCCGTTTGATCAACACCTACCTGGGAGGCCAGGTCATCCCTGGGGAGCGGGTGCAGCTGCTGATCCAGGGAGAACCGGTGAACGAAAAGGAATTGGAGAAGGTCTTCCAGGCGGAGCTGGAAAACCCCTACCTGCACACCTACTCCACCTCAGCAGGCATGGTTTCGCCCGATGCCCGGGGCGAGATTTTCCGCATTCTCAAGGAGGTACGCTCCATCGTAGCCGGGCTTTTGGCCATTATCTTCACCATGATCGCTTTAGTTTTGGACCATGCCACCATCTTCAGCACCCTCAAACACCTGCGGGCAGGACGCCGGGCGGCTGCCCGGGGCTGGCGGCGACTGGTCGATCCCCTGCTGCTTTTGGGCGGCGGGGTAGGGTGCACTCTTTTGAGCAGCATCTACCATCTGGCCCGGGGTGGGATTCCCCTGGTCAATCCGGCGGTCGTTGCCGTGCTGGGCTTCGCCCTAGGCGTGCTGCTGGTTCTTTTGGCCGAGCGCTTCAGCCCGGTGGATGGCATGGAGCTCATGGCCGCTCAGGCCTTGGGACTATCCAATGTGCAGATCATGCGGGAAGTGGTCATCCCGCCCAGCCGGCCTGGACTTATGAACATGCTCAACCGCTTAAAGCAGCAGTTTTGACCGAGGGTTTGAGAGAAACGGGGAGGTGTGAGTGCATGCTGCAAATCAGGGATTTATACAAGTCTTACGGTAAAACCACGGCCTTGGACGGGGTGGATCTGCATGTGGCCAGGGGGGAGACGGTGGTGATCATGGGCCCTTCGGGCTGCGGCAAATCCACCCTGATCCGCTGCGTCAACCGCCTGACCGAGCCCGACGGCGGTTCCATCATCCTGGGCGGCCAGGATGTCCTGGCCCTGCAGGGTCCTGAGCTTCAGGCGTTCCGACGGAAAGTTGGCTTTGTCTTCCAGCATTTTAACCTGATTGCCCGCCTCACCGTGCTGGATAACGTGATGTTTCATCTTGTGTTGGCCGGCATGGACCGGGAAGAGGCCCGCGCCAGGGCCCTGCTCGCCCTGGACAGGGTGGGGCTGAAGGCAGCCGCGGATCGCCGGCCGGCACAGCTCAGCGGTGGCCAGCAGCAGCGGGTGGGCATTGCCCGGGCCCTGGTGACCAACCCAGAGATCATGCTCTGGGATGAACCCACCGCCTCCCTGGACCCCATCCTGGTCGGAGAGGTGCTGGAGGTCATGGAAGAACTGGTGAAGGAAACAGGGACAACCATGGTCATTGTCACCCATGAGGTGTCCTTTGCCCTGAGGGCCGCCCATCGCATCGTGTTCATGGATCGGGGCAAGGTGGTGGAGGAGGGAGAGCCCCAAGAAGTCTTTGCCCAACCCCGCTCGGAGATAGCCAGGCTGTACAGGAAACTGCTGATGAACTAAGGGTTAAACTTGGAAAAAGAGGAAAAGCTGGAGTGATGCAGAACCCTCTATAGAGCTAAGGCAATCGCGGGATTCTTAGCGGCAAGGAGTGAGATGTGGTGACGGATACACCGGGAGAGAAGCTCCCTACGGACCAAAGGCGCGAGGGCCCAAAGGAAAAGGTGGCTGCTAGCCCCACCGTCTTGATCATTGGCGGCGACAACACCAGCGACCGTTTTGGGGCCGCCCTTACTGCCAAGATTCACGAACTTTGCCCGCAGGCAACCGTCTATGGGGTTGGGGGCCCGCACATGAACGATGCCGGGGTGCGCCTGCTTTTTGATATTTCCGAGATGGTAAGTCTGGGTGCCTTCCAGTCTGTGAAGGGCGCCACCGTGATCAAACGCTTGATTGCCCGGGTAGTGGAGACCATGGACCAGGAGGAGCCTTCAGTGGTGCTGCAGATTGGCCTGCCGGTCTTTGGCTTTAAGCTCTTGGAGATTGCCCGGGCCCGGGGGATCCCCGTGATCTATTATTACACGCCCTTCAGCCGGGGGCTGGCCCATATGAACCAGCGCCAGTTCTGCAGCGTGGTCACGAAAGTGGCGGCCATCAGCCGCACCGAAGCATCCCTCTGCCAAGAGGCGGGCCTGGATGTGGAGTTTGTGGGCCATCCCTTGATGGACCTGGCGGATCGCTCCGCAACTCCCGAGCAAGCCCGGGAGAAGCTGGGACTTGCCCTGGAGGGCAAAGTGGTGGCCGTCTTGCCGGGGCCCAGGGAAGTGGAAGTGAAAAACGTTCTGCCCCCTGTTCTAAAGGCCCTCTGCCAGGTAACCCAGGACCATCCTGAACTGCAGGTTTTGATTTCCCTGGCGCCCACCATTCGCACCACCTTGGTGGAGGAAATCTTGGGGAGTAACCCCTGCGCCAACGTGCGCTTAGAGCGCGATACTTACCGGGTGCTCAGCGCTGCCGATGCGGCCATCACCTCCATCGGCACAGCTTCCCTGGAGGCCTCCCTCTTGGGTGTGCCTTCCCTGGCTGTTTACCGGGTGCCCCGTGCTACTTATTTTGCGGAGAAAATACTGGACCGCAAACCCTATATGTCCATAACCAACAAGATCCTGCGAAGGAATGTAATACCCGAGTTCATCCAAGGCCATGTCAATCACCAGAAAATTGCCAAGGCAGTTGAACAACTGCTGTATGATGAAAAAGCCCGCCAGGAAATGCTCACCGCCCTGTCTCAGCTGGAGGAAGAACTGGGGGAGCCAGGTGCTGTGGAGCGGGCGGTACGCGTAGTTATAGAAATGGCTGGATGTGGAAACGATGGGACAACTCGAGGCTGAACGGCTGGTCAAAGTGTACGGCCGGCGCACCGTGGTCCAGGGCGTGGATTTCCAGGCCAACCGCGGGGAGATCGTGGGGCTGCTGGGCCCCAATGGAGCAGGCAAAACCACCATTTTCAGCATGATTTTAGGGCTGACCAAGCCCAACTCCGGACGCATTTTCCTGGATGGGCGGGAGATCACCCAGCTGCCCATGTATAAGCGTACCCGCTTGGGTTTGGGCTACCTTCCCCAAGAGCCCTCGGTTTTCCGCAAGTTAACCGTGGAAGAAAACCTGCGGGGGGTTTTGGAGCTGCGCCGGGATCTGAGCAAGGCGGAGCAGGCGGAAAGGCTGGAGCACCTTTTAGCAGAGTTTAACCTCCGGGAGGTGCGCCACCAAAAGGGCTACCAGCTCTCCGGCGGGGAACGGCGGAGGACGGAAATTGCCAGGGCTCTGGCGCTAGATCCGGCGTTTATCTTCCTGGATGAACCCTTTGCCGGGGTTGACCCCATTGCTGTGGGGGAGATCCAGGACATCGTGGCCCACCTGCGTTCCAGCAATCTCGGCATCATTATCACGGATCATAATGTACGGGAGACCCTGCGCATCACCGACCGCGCCTATATCATCCATCTCGGCAAAGTCCTTGTAGCTGGCACTACCCAAGAAGTGGCAGCAGATGAACTGGCCCGGAAGTACTACTTAGGGGCGAACTTCACGCTGTAGAGAAAGAAGGTGCAGCCCATGTATGGTTTTACCCTGATCCTCACCCTAGCGGTTGTGGGCGGTGCCATCGCTTATATCGGCGATCGCCTGGGGATGAACGTGGGCCGCAAGAAACTAACGCTCTTTGGTCTGCGCCCAAAACACACCAGCATATTAGTGACAATTGTCACAGGAGTCCTTATTGCCACGGCTTCCATCGTGGTTTTGAGTATTGCTTCCCAGGATGTGCGCACCGCGCTGTTCAACATGAAGGAGATCCAAGAGGAACTGCGGGGCCTCCAGAGGGACTTCGCGGAGATGAGGCGGCAGAGGGATGCTGCCCAGACCGAGCTCCAGGAAGCCGAGTCCAGACTGGCCCTGGTGGAGGAAAGCTACGCCCAGATCACCGCCGAATTGGAGCTGGCCCAGCAGTCGGTGGAGGCCTTGAAGGAAGAGCGTGCCTTTTTGGAGGCTGAGGTTGCCGAACTGATGGTCACGGCCGAGCAGCTGAGCTGGCTGTACGATCTGGTGGAAACCGCCTTCGGCCAGATCCGCTCCGCGGACATTGCCTTTTACGCCAGTGAAGTGATTTTGAGCACAGTCATCGAAAAGGGGTTGAGCCGGGCAGAGGTGCGGGCAGCCCTGGAAGACTTCCTGCGGGAAGTGGATGATGTGGCCTACCGGCGCAGTGCCCGAGCCGATGGCGAGCCGTACCGCGCTATCTTCCTGCCCCCCGGCGTCCTGGATTTGGTGGTGGAAGATGTGCTTCTGGCTCCCGGTAATGTGATCGTGCGCGCCGTAAGTGAAGCCAACAGCATCCCGGGGGTACCCGTCCGTGTCTACCTGGAAAACTTCCTCGATCAGATGGTCTTTTCCCAAGGGACGGTATTGGCCGCCGGCACCTGGGATCCCCACAGCGGCATGGAAATCGACCTGGTCATCCTGCAGCTTTTGAACCAAGCCAACAACGCAGCCCTCAATGCCGGAGTAGCCCTGAGCCCAGAACGGCGGGGTGCGGTTCTGCTCCCCGGCAACTACTTCTTCGATGCCATCGAAGCTTCCCGGGCTATAAAGCAGCCGGTGGAAATCCGTTTGGTGGTGGCGGAGGACTCCTGGCGCTCCACCAGCCCGGTGCTGCTTTACCTGGAGATGTTCCCCTAGAAGAAAATCCCAGTCCTTACCTAGCAGGAATTTCTCTCCCCTTATGGAAAACTTCTTGTCGAAACTACCCCTGTTCTGTGGTATAATGCAGGGGGAAAGTTAGATTCTTCCAGGGAAGCGGTCCGAAAAAGATCGCTTGCCAGGAGGAATTGGGAAAATAGTGGAGAAATAACCACTATTACAATGTCCATTTTCAGTATCTTAAAGCCGGGGCGGTTAGAAAGGAGGTGCCCGAGGTTACCGCCAGCTGAAGATACTGGAAGATGAAGGCGCTCTTGTATCTGCGGAAATCTGAGGGAACAAGGACACTCAGGGAGCGCGGACAAGAGGGTTTTCATCGAGTGAAACATATCCCATCTGATGAAAATCTCGCGTAAACCAAGGGGGTTAACATGAACATGAAATTCAAGAAGTTTGCCCTGGTATTAGCCATCGTGCTTTTGGCTAGTACACTAACACCGGCATTCGCCAGCCCGTTCGCGGATGTCCCTGCCGATCACTGGGCATACGACGCAATCGTACAACTAGCCGCAGCCGGTTTGATCGAAGGGTATCCCGATGGAACCTATGGCGGCGCCCGGATGATGACCCGTTATGAGGCTGCTATGGTATTTGCCCGCGCTCTGCAGCGTCTCGAAGGCCAGATTGCAGCCATGGATCTCCTGCCTGAGCTCGACAGAGTTAAGGCTGAGCTGATGGCTGAGATCGAAGCTGCCAAGGCCGCTGCTGCAGCCGCAGCCGAGAAGGAACCCATCGAGACCACCGTTATCGAGAGAGTTATCGTTGACAAGGATGTAGACGAAGAGACACTCGCCCGCATCCGCGCCAACGAGGTCGCCATCGAGGCTCTCACCGGCGACATGGCCTATCTCGAAGCCAGAATGCTCGGCTTGATCGATGGCATCCGCTATGATCTCAACCAGCTGAAGGATCAGCCCGAAGTGGAAGTTCCTTCCATGGACGAGATCGAAGAGCTGATCGCTAAGAGGATTGAAGAGGCCGTTCTGGAAGCAGCCGCAGCTGCTAAGGAAACCACTATTATCGAAAGAGTAGTGGCCACCACTCCTGAGCTGACCAAGGAAGATGTGGAGTTCATCGCTGAAGCTCTCATCAGGACTCAGGTTCAGAGGTTGGAGCTGCTCATCAACGAGAACCGCGCTATGATCGCTGCCCTGTCTGACTGGGTAGATGAGCTCGACGGCGACGTAGCAGTGTTGAAGGAAGACGTTGCTGGTCTGAAGGAAGACGTAGCTGCTGTTGAAGACAGAGTAACCGCCCTTGAGAAGGTCGGCTTCTCTGGCAA
>NZ_JBHGXH010000266.1:0-3828 GCF_041936445.1 Candidatus Darwinibacter acetoxidans
TGACTCACATTAATCAGACGCAGGACCTTTCTGGTTGAGTCCGACAGCGCCGCGCGGTGGCTGCGGCGGACGGTGGGAATCCAGAGAATGCCCTCCTGATCGCAGATCAGCGGCAGGAAGTCCCTGAGCTGTACCGGGATGCGGGCCTCGATGAACAGGTCCTTGACCTTCTTCGTGCCCGCCCCGCCAAAGGGCCGCAGGCGATCCCCTTCCCTGCGGGGCCTGATCACCAGGGGAAGCTGGAGCTCCTCCAGGTCGAAGTCTTCACAGTCCTCTGTCCTGGGGGGCAGCTGGTCCCGCTCCCACAGCTCTGCCCTTACGGTGAAGCCACCGGCCTGTACCTGCCCAGGTACTGTCAGTTCCACAGGTTCCCATTCCTCGGCGGAAAAGGTCCCCACAAAGATATACTCTACGTTTCCAGACACCCAAACTTGAGGGAGGGTCAGCTGAAAACTGGGGTTCTCCAGGATCTGGCGGCGCCACTGTTCAATATGGACGAAGCTGATCTGCCGCAGATGCCCCCGGTAGAGTTCCAGGAGCCTGCGCAAAACCCGGCGCTGCATGGCTGTGGACAGCTCCAAGAAGCGCCCCCGGGGGAACGTGAGCTGGCCCCGCTGCCAGCGCATGTGCTTGCGGCAGATCTCCTCCGCCTGGGTCTGCAGCTCCAGTTCATCTTCCCGGGCCAGATCCGCCAGCTGCACCAGGCGGGTCATGATCTCCGGGTTATACTCCTCCGCCAGCAGGGGCAGCAGCTCCTGGCGCACTTTATTGCGCAGGTAGATGGGCTCCAAGTTGGTTTCATCCTGGACATAGGGCACGCCAAAAAACTGGCAGTAGCGGATGATCTCTTCCTTAGACACAGTGAGCAGCGGGCGGATAAACATGCCCCGCTGCATGGGGATGCCGCCCAAACCGTGCAGTCCCGACCCGCGCAAAATGCGCATGAGGACAGTTTCCGCCTGATCGTCACCATGGTGCCCCAGGGCGATGCGGTGATACCCCCCCGCTTCCGCGAAGTTCTTCAGCAGCTGGTAGCGGATCTTACGGGCGCCCTGCTGCTTTGATTCCCCGCTGGCTGCCAGATAGCGGTTGATGTCATACTCCTGAATCTCCACGGGAATATGCAAATCCCGGCAATAGTCCCGGACAAAGGCCGCGTCCCGGGCGGCAGTTTCCCGGAAGCCGTGGTTGAGATGGAACGCGCCAATATTGCGGACATTCCAGCGCACAAACAGATGCAAAAGCGCCATGGAATCGGGTCCGCCGCTCACGGCGATGAGAATGCGCTCCTGTTTGGCCACGGACATGGCCTGCAGATTCTCCAGAAAAACGGTGAGCAGATCAAAGTCCACTGGACTGCACCCTCCTATAGGCCTCAACTTCCCACTGGGCGGGAACGAGGCGGGCCACCACCACCATCATATCATCTGCCACCCGGCCATCGGCCTGGGCGATGCAATCGGCGAGGATCATTTCCGCCAAGGAGGCGGGATCCGCTTCCCCAGCGTCCAGTCCCCTCAGCTGCCAGCACATCCACTCTTCCTTGCGGGCTATGTGGCGCTGGGCCTCCAGCACCCCATCGGTGGCCATGATCAACAATTCGCCTTCTTTGAGCGTTCTCCTATCCAGTTCTACCTCAACCTGGTCCAGCATGCCCACGGGCAGGGCGTGATTGTCGATAACCTCCACTTCCCGCCCACGCTTGATGAAGCTTGGGGCTGCGCCCACTTTCACAAACTCAAGCTGACCGGTGAACAGATCCACCACAACTAGGTCGATGGTGACAAACATCTCCTCCTGATTGCGCAGCATGAGCAGGCGGTTGATGAAACTAACCGCCGCGGCCAGATCGTAGCCCGCCTTGATCATCCGCTCCAGCAGGCGCAGCGTCACGCTGCTTTCAGTATGGGCCTTAAGCCCCACGCCCATGCCGTCGCTTAAGACGATGACCACTTTGCCGAAGGAAATCTCAAAACTGACCTGGCTGTCGCCGGAGATACCGCTGGAGGCCACGGTGGCTTTGCCGATCTCCACCCGGTAAGCGGGGCAGGGGGCGATCTGGAACCCGCAGATGCCCGCGGCGCAGCTGGTGCCCACAACGGTGTAGCGCTGAGAGGTGACTGTTCCGCTGCAGTAGTCCGCCACTTCCCGGCAGAAGGACCTGCTCGCGCAGGGGCTGCGCCGGGCACCGTAGATTTCGTAGCCGTCTAGACACCTCAGCGCGGTGATGTAAGCCAGGTCGGCGCCGGCAAACTGTTCCAACAAGCGCTCCTCCAACTCCCGGGTGAACTGGGCCTCCGGGCCGAAGGAATTCTTCATGGCCTTGAGCAGTTCCGCCAGATCCTGCAGCTGCTTTTGGAAAAGGGGACGCTCCCGATCTGGGAGAGTTTGCTGCAGTTCCTCAAAGACCGTGAGGTAGCCGTCTATTTTCTGGTCCAGCACCCTCTTCAGGTGCTCATCATAGCCCCGATCCTGCTGCCGGAAGGGTTCGGTGCCGGGTACAAGCCGGGCCAGAACATCCAGCCTGTCCCGGGGGACCTTCCGGGCCAGCCAGACGGCGGCCATGAGCACCAAAAGCCACTGGAGGGTGCCCTCGTCCACCGGGCCGGGAACGGTGAACATCCAAGCCAGAAACAGCGCGGTGTAAGAACCCCAGGAGAACTTGTTCAGAAAGCCCACCAGGAGGCTGGCGGTGACAATGAGCAGCACCAGAGCTGTGGATTCCCCCAAAAGCAGGAGGATCAGCCCCAGCGACAGGCCGAGGATGCTGGTTACTCCCAACCCGCCGAGCCTGGCCCCCACAACCAGGAGCCAGGCAACCAAAAAGAGCCGGAGGGAAAACCCACCCCAAGACCAATCCAGGGCCAAAAGCAGGGTCAGGGCGGCAAAGAACACGAACACCTCACCATGGGCGAGCTGCCTCTCCAGGCAGCGCTCCACCAGGCTCCTGAGGAGCCCCAGGGAAAAGACGGCAAAGGCACATTCGGTGATGGCGACAATAAAGACGATGGGCATGGGGCGCAGGAGAAAATGCACCACAGCCTTCACCGCCAGGGCAGCGCACAGCGGCCAGCTGCCCCGCCCTCTGCCTTCCTCCCGGGTGAACAGCCAGATGAGGGCCAGGGCGGTATAATAAGGTAGGGACTCGAAAACACCTAGGGCCGCGGTGAGCCCCAGAGCTACCCCCAGAACAGGCAGGACCGAACGGTAGCCCCTATCTGCCCGCCAAGCCGCGGCGTAGGCCAGACCGAAGGGCCACACTTCACCAAAAACCGCGCTCCGACCCAGCAGAAATCCGAAGACCGCCCAGACAGGGGGAGAATAGGCCCAGCGGGCAGCCAGCTGTCCAAGCCCCAATCCCTCTTCTGTCCAGCTCAGTTGAGAAGGTACTATTTTGGACACGGTATCATCCCCATCCGGTTGCTCGTTTCAGCATAGCAGGGTAGCGGCGGGGATTTTGTCGAAGCCGGTCGTATGCGCGGTCAAATTATCTGAATAATTTCGAAGCAAATAAAAAACCCCACAGAAATTTGTAGGGTTTTGTGGCTTAGTTATGGTAGCGGCGGCTGGATTCGAACCAGCGACACTACGGGTATGAACCGTATGCTCTGACCAACTGAGCTACGCCGCCTAGGCAATGTTTATTATATCCACGGCCAGCCTGGATGTCAAGGGCTCAAAACAATGAAGTAAGTGTCAACGTTTAGTAGGTTGAGACCTCGCAGTTGCTTGTTTCACGGACCCAAGACCAGGATGGGGCGGTTGCGCTTCTAGGTACTGGCCAGGCCAGCTAATGCCCGAAGCGCGATTTTCCACGGCCGAGTCGGC
>NZ_JBHGXH010000267.1:0-1766 GCF_041936445.1 Candidatus Darwinibacter acetoxidans
CCGAAGGCCCGCGGAGGCCGTCAGGCCGGAGTCAGCGACGCGAAGCGGAGCGTATCAGCCACAGCGGCGCCTGAGCGTCATAGACCCCTGAGAAACGGTTTTAACCTGCTAGGTCGATGAAGAACTTAACAGAAGTGATAATGTGACTAGGAAGGTGTTGCAGCACCTTCCCGGGTCTTGTCCTGCTGACGTAAGGTTTGTTGATGCTCCTGGTGGGCGCATCAGTAATCATTCTAGACCCGGGAAGAATAATAACGTTTCGAGTGAGCACCAGCGGCCTGAGTCTCTTGGTCGTCGGGATGGGATGCAGCCCCGGTCAACCGTCCCCGGGGGGGTCGGTGGTGGGGACGGGCGAGGGCTTGCCCCGCCCGGCCCCGGGTCCCTCTCTTGGCATCTTAAGACTAATTGTTACAAACCCGGAATGAGCCGGAATTCCCGGGACATCGCCGCGTTCCGGGAATATCTGGAATTTACGGGTAAACTGACCCTAGACCTGACCCTCTACGACATGGAAAAGCGGGAAACGGTTATCCTGCACTTGCCCTACACGCATCGCTGGCACGTGAAATACCGCAACCGAACGCTCGCCCGGTTCTACAAGTTCAACGAGTGGTGGATCTCCCAGGGAAGACCTCCTCTTACCCTTCTCACGCTGACTACATACCAGGACGGCGCGCACTCCCGCGACCAGGTAGGCGGCTACACCATCGAAGAGAGCTTCGAGGTTCTCAAAACATCCTGGGATAAGCTCCGGAAGATGCTTCGGAACCGGATACTCTGCCGTTCGTTTGACTACCTCTGGACGATGGAACCGCACCAGACTGGATACCCTCACCTGCATGTGGCAATCGTCGCCGAACTTGAGGACTGGCAGAAAGAGAAAACGAAGATCCTCTGGAACGATTACCGGGCAGGCTCCTACGAACACGGTGCGCAGTTTGAAGATAGCTGCCTGGACGCTAAAGGCGACATCAAGAACGCCGGCTTCTACCTCTTCAAATACCTGGGAAAAGGGTTCTGCATTGATCCGGAACAGATGAGCCCTGGAGAACTCCGGTTCAACGCGCAACTCTGGAAACACGGGTGGCGTCAGTGGGGTGCTTCTCGGGGTATCAGCAAGGTGATGAAACTTGATTCCCAGGACAGCGACCGGTTCCGGTTCCTGGAGGCCGGGGTGTCGATGACCGGATGGGAGACAACCTTCCGCGAGGCAACCGCCGAACAGAAACAGGCTATTCTAGACGAATTAGAACAAATGAGGCATAACTATGAACTTCTTTGAACGAAAGGTTTGGTACGACTCGGACGGGATACCCCATCCGGTCTTTAAGGTTCTCGAACAGGACGAAGAAGGCTGCTTGCACGACACCGGGGTAATTCACTCGATGGGGATAGACTGCGAGGAGGCCGAAAGGATGAGCGACATATTCCACGTGCGTGAAGACGATCCTCTTCACCAGGCGACCTGGCACGCGAAACCCTCTCGCCGCTCCCGGTCTCGACGTTGACCAGGCTTCCCGGACACATGCCCCGCAGTGGGGAGGCTTGCCCCTCCCCACAAGGGCTATCGCCATTGCCAAGGGCCGAAGGCCCGCGGAGGCCGTCAGGCCGGAGTCAGCGACGCGAAGCGGAGCGTATCAGCCACAGCGGCGCCTGAGCGTCATAGACCCCTGAGAAACAGTTTTAACCTGCTAGGTCGATGAAGAACTTAACAGAAGTGATAATGTGACTAGGAAGGTGTTGCAACACCTTCCCGGGTCTTGTCC
>NZ_JBHGXH010000268.1:0-2977 GCF_041936445.1 Candidatus Darwinibacter acetoxidans
TACAGCCACACCCAACACGTCCCAGATGGCGATGTTCAGGTTGCCGTAGTCAAGCTGCTTCTTGATCATGACCTGGTCGCACTCTGCGTTTAGCCGGGCCATAGCCTGCTCGAAAGTGGCAGGCTTATTAGGGTCTGCCGATTGATGTGCCGGCGAACCTATTGCTTGGAGAGTGGAGCTCTTGGAACCGAAGAACTTGGTCTGCATTCAAATCACCTCCATTTCTACTATTTACCCACATCGTCGCACCGGGATTCACTTCACCGTTCCCGGTCGATCCGTCGGCTAGCCATAGCACAGTAGTCGGGGTTCAGCTCGATACCGATACCCGAACGTCCGAGGCGCTGGGCGACGAGCAGTGTCGTACCACTACCGAGGAACGGATCGAGAACGACGCATCGGCCGGAACCGTCGTTATCGGAGCAGGAGCAGGTCGGTTGCCACGATTCCTCCTTGATCACCTTTGTTTGTCGCGTAAACAACTGCGGACGTTTACCCATACCACTCGCAATGGCGTATGGTTCGGTGCGGTCCTTTTTGGTAACTGGCTCTCGTTCCACCACTCTCTTCCACGGTGCGCCGCAATGAGGGCAGGCCATAGGAGATGTACCTGCCAGGATACAGGGCTCGATGAGGTCTGGCGGATATACGGCGAAATGGGCTTCAGGGAAAGGCTTGGTGGAAACTGTCCACACCGACCGCTTATTACGACCAGCTGGATTCCCCCATATCCTGTTAGGCTCCTCGAAATGTCCCATGCTCGCCGTAAGCCGGCCGTTGTGCGTCTTATTCCCAGGCGCATGTAATGGGCGAACGTGTGGCTCCCGGATCGCATCGACATCGTAGAAGTACCGCTTGGCCTTCGCCAGCAGGAAAATGTACTCATGCGCCCTCGTGGGCCGGTCCGTCACGCTCTCCGGCATCGGATTCGGCTTGGCCCAGATAATATCGCTCCGCAGGTACCAACCGTCCGCTTGTAATGCGAAGGCCACACGCCAGGGTACCCCAACTAGGTCTTTGGGCTTCAGCCCGGGCACCTTGCGCCCCGGGTACTTTGGCTGGCCTTCCTTGAGGCCGCCGGGGTTGTAGTCACCCCCAGCCCTGCCACTGCTGTTGTAGCTGTCACCAAGGTTGAGCCAGAGTGTTCCGTCAGGTCGCAGTACCCGCCGTACCTCACGGAATACCTCGACTAAAGTCTCGACGTACTCCTGGAGCGTCTGCTTGAAGCCGATCTGTCCCTCAACACCGTAGTCTCGCAAGCCCCAGTACGGGGGCGAGGTGATACAACAGTGGACGGACTCCGAGGGCAGATCACGCAGGACCTCTAACGCGTCGCCCTGGTAGATTGTCTGGATTGTGTCGCCGTTGTCGACCTGCCAATACGACCGCATCACGTCACCTCCATTCTTAATGTCCAGAGGAGCCGAACCCCCTATCCTGGCGTTGGCTCGGGGGTAATACCATGGTCGGCTCCCACTGCAGGTCTTCGATTAGCCAATGGAAAATGAGCTGGGCGATCCTGGTGCCGGCCGGGATAAACCGGTCATGGTCGGTGAGGTTGAACACACCAATAAACAGCTCACCGCGGTAGCCGTTGTCGATGATCCCCTCATTCACCAGGAGCCCGTGCTTCCGAAGGGTGCTGGAGCGGCCAGTGATCCGGCCCCACAGCCCTTCCGGCATGGCGATGGCGATATCGGTGTGAATATCGGTGAAGGAGCAAGCAGGGATTACGACATCCCTGCTTACATACAGGTCCCATCCAGTATCGCCAGGATAAGCTTTGGTCGGAGCCCGCGGGCTGCCCTCACCTGGGAGAAGCTGGAAGTAGACCTTCATACAGCGAACCCCCTATCCACGATGCTCCAGTTTGGACCACCGGTGCCGATGAGGGACACCCGGACCCGGAACCGGGACTCCACGTACCGGACGAACCGCTTGGCGGTGTCCGACAGGCCCTCCCACTGGGTCTTGCCCTCATCCTGCGGCGAGAGGTAATCCATGAACGTGATAGCGATGGAGGTGGGACAGTTCAACGTGATAGCGTTGTCCAGCAGCTCTTCATCCCATTCACCCACCCGGCGGATCTTGTTGGTGACGGTGGTCCGCTCCATCAGCTGCTTACCAACCCGCTGAGAGATTTCCTCCCAGGTCAGCTCGTTCTTCAGCGGCCCGGAATTGCCGGCCACCCGGATCGGATAAGTTCGGGCCACTAGCAGGACCCGGGTCACCAGTATGGGTGGAATGCCGGCGTCAGCAGCAAGCTGAGCGGCGTTGGTATCGTGACTGGTTACGTAGGGCCACGGACCGTGGATGAGGGACAGGCTAGACCCCTGGGTGCCCTCCAGGAGGACGTTCTGGCCACCATCCAGATACTGCTGTAGGAGCTTGGGGGTGTTCTCTCTCAGATACCGCCGGAGTCCGTACTCATCGGCGATATCCTTGGCTAATTTGAACCGGGATGGATCCCGGCGGATCCTGGCAATCCGGGCCGCACCAACACCTTCACCGGTGGAGCCGATGCGCTTGTGCAGCTCACCCTCTGTGCCGCCCTCCTCCTCATGGGAGGATCGGTCCAGGACACCGGCCTGGGCGTCGATGATTAACCGGTCGTCGATAGTAGGATCGACCTCCCGGATGGCCTCCAGTTCCCGTAGGAGGATCTCCGGGTTCACCAGCATCCCCCGGCCCAGGACCAGGATCGCCTCAGGGTTGGTCCAGCCGCAGGGGATGATTTGCATCTTCCAGATCCGGCCCTTATGGATGAAGGAGTGGCCGGCGTTAGGGCCGCCAGTGCGGACGTGGACGTGGTAGCGATTGGCAAGGTAATTCACGACGACACCTTTACCTTCAGACCCGTACTGGGCTCCGACGACTGCCAAGACGTGACCTTTAGATTTCCGCATAAGTATACCCTCCTTGACTTGGTAGTTATTTAGGTGGCGGGCTACTCTTCCTCGCCCGTCCACTCGGTCAT
>NZ_JBHGXH010000269.1:0-1208 GCF_041936445.1 Candidatus Darwinibacter acetoxidans
CCGTGAGGAGGTCAAGAAGGCCTTGAGGCAACTGAACCATAGCCTGAAGGCCTCTGGTGAGGCTACAAAGCCGTTCTGGGAGCACGTGCACGATGATGCCTTAGGCCTGGGCGACATGCACCAGTATGCTTACTGGTCACCACACTTCCACGCGGTCGGGGTCGGCTACCTGGTGAACGCGAAAGACTACAACCAGGCGACCGGCTGGATCTACAAGAACAAGCGACCAGGCGGTATCCCACTCTCGGTCCGGTGGAACGAGAAGGAAAACCGCTTCGAGGACGACATTTACACGCTCTTCTCTTACCTCATGACGCACGCGGCCTATGTCCAGGGGAAGCGGATGACCAGGACATTCGGCTATCTGAACCCGAAGCACGTTAAGAGGGTCGGTGACCAGTTCGTGAAGCACTACCACGCGGCGGTCTGCCCGGTCTGTGGGTCGCCGGTGGTCCGCTACTGGTTCAAGGATGATGAGCCGGACGAGCCTGAGGTCGATATCGAGGGTGAACTACGGCCCGTAGCCTGCCGGATATGTGGCTACAACTACAAAGTGAGGCTTTGAAATGACGAAAGAAGATGATGCTTTCGATTGCTACTGCTACCAGGCTGCTGCCGATGCCACCCTGGAAGCGGTGATCCGCGAACTGACTGACGAAGCGCGGCTGAGTGGGGGGTTCGTGGCTATGTTCGGCCCTCCGGAGGTGCTGGAGGCGCTGGAGGAGGGGGCGGACGGGGAGCCGCCGGCCCCCGGCCGCCGGGGTCTGACTGTTCTGCCTGGTCCCTGGTGGCCTCCCAGGTGACCTGGAAGTTTCCGGGTTCACTTCCAACAAACTTCCATCGTCGAGGCTCCACGGACCCTGCCCGGAAGGGGGGCCTTGCCGCCCCCCTCTCCGGGCCTATCGCCACGCTCAGCGACGCCGTAGGCGGAGCGAATTGAGCCGCAGCGGCGTTTGAGCGTCTAAGGGAAACAGACACTTTTAATTACCTCGCCGATGAAATGACTGTTTAGTAGCGCTCTGGCTGTCAGGAAAGTTTGAGTCAGAGGACAAAATTCCCGGGACGCCCCAACCAGAGGGCACATTGGTTAGATGGTAGCCGGGTCGGGTCGGGGCGCTACAGGAGTTGACAACTCTTTGTTAGACGTAGCGGCATATAAAGGGAACGACACGAGTGGCCCGGACTTCAGTCCGAATCAAGATCCCGAC
>NZ_JBHGXH010000270.1:0-24387 GCF_041936445.1 Candidatus Darwinibacter acetoxidans
GAGTCTTTTTCGCGCGCCCAAAAACACTCGTATGTGTCTGCCATCTCAAGATCTGTCCAACTCTGGGCGCATTTTCAGGCCAAGAGACACAAAAAGGAGCGTTGCTCCTACTCAATCGAGTAGTTCTGCAACGCCCCCTTGTGCATGTACTGGTAGATTTCCGCGGCCAGCTTGGCACTGATACCTGGCACCTGCTGTAGTTCTTCCAGGCTGGCTTCCCGGATCCGTTTCACCGTGCCAAAGTGCCGGAGCAGATCCTTCTTGCGCTTGGGGCCAATCCCGGGGATCTCATCAAGGATCGAACTGCGGGTGGCCCTGCCCCGGAGGTTGCGGTGGTAGGTGAGGGCAAAGCGGTGGGCTTCATCCCGGATCCTCCTGAGCAGGAGCAGCCCAGGAGAATCCAGGGGCAGTACCACCGGCTCTGACCTGCCCTCCAGGTAAATCTCTTCCCGCTTTTCCGCCAGGGCGATGAAGGGCATGATCAAACCCAGCTCATCCCGGACCTCCAGGGCAGCGCTGAGCTGGCCCTTGCCCCCGTCGATGAGCACCAGGTCAGGGAAGAGCGAGAACTTGCCCTCTCCCCCTTCTTCCTCCTTCTCCTGCAGACCCCTGCGGAACCTGCGGCCCACCGCCTCCCGCATGGAGGCGTAGTCATCGGGGGCCCCGGCCACGCCGCGGATTCTAAAGCGGCGATAATCGGAACTCTTGAAGTCACCATTTTCCCAAACCACCAAAGAGGCGACGATGTTTGTCCCCTGGAGGTTGGAGATGTCAAAGGCCTCGATCCGCTCAGGGGGTTCAGGCAGGTCCGCCACTTCCTGGAGCTCCTGCAGGGCCCTTTCCACCGCCTTTTCTTTGACAGACTGGCGGCTTTTCGTCTCATCCAGCACCAGCTGGGCATTTTTCATGACCAAATCCAGCAGCTGCCGCTTGGCCCCCCGCCTGGGGGTGCGCAGGTACACCCGGCCGCCCCGCAGGCGGCCCAACCAGCTCTCCAGTACCGCAGGCTCCTGCAGTTCCACGGGGATGAGCACTTCCCGGGGAATGAAGGACGCCTCCTGGTAGTACTGCTGCAGGAACGAGCGGAGGATCTCTTGGGCATCCTCTTCACTGGAGCAGTCGAGCAGGAAGTGATCCCGGCCCACCAATTTGCCGCCGCGCACGAAGAACACCTGCACGCAGGCGAGCTCCCCCCAGCGGGCATAGCCCACATAGTCCTGATCCTCGTGGTGCTGGGCCACCATCTTCTGGCGCTCCGCCAGGGCCTGCAGCCCCCGGATCTGGTTGCGGAAGCGGGCCGCCTTTTCAAACTCCAGCTTGGCTGCGGCCTGCTGCATCTTCTCCGTGAGCTCGGGAAGGAGCCGGTCGATGCGCCCCTCCAGGAACATGATCACTTCCTCGATCATCTCCCGGTACTTTTCCCCGCTCACCAGACCTGCACAGGGCCCGAGGCAGCGGCCGATGTGGTAGTTCAAACAGGGCCGATCCTGCTGGCCCTCCACAATCTTCTTGCTGCAGGTGCGCACGGGGAACAAGGTGCGCAGAAAAGACAGGGTCTTTTTCACCGCCGACACATCGGTGTAGGGGCCGAAATAGCGGGCACCGTCATCCAGGCGCCTGCGCACCATGAGCACCCGGGGAAAGTCCTCCTGCACTGTCACCTTGATGTAAGGATAGGTCTTGTCGTCCTTCAAACGCACGTTATAGCGGGGTGCGTATTCCTTGATCAGGTGGTTTTCCAAAATGAGGGCTTCCACTTCCGAGTCGGTCACGATGTATTCAAAATCGTGGATGTGCTCCACCATCACCTGGACCTTCAGGGGATGGGCGGCGGATTTCTGGAAATAGGAGCGCACGCGGCTGCGCAGGCTCACCGCCTTGCCCACATAGATCACTTCCCCGGCCTCATTCTTCATGAGGTAGACGCCGGGCGCGGTGGGCAGCATACTGAGCTTCTCCTGGAGATCCATGGGAATGCCCCCTTTCAGCTTTCCTCAGCTAAGATCCTGCGCAGAAACTGCCCTGTATAAGATCCCTCCACCTGCGCCACTTCCTCGGGGGTGCCCTGGGCGACAACGGTGCCGCCCCGCTGCCCTCCTTCGGGACCCAGGTCGATGATATAATCCGCCGTCTTGATCACATCGAGGTTGTGCTCGATGACCACCACCGTATCCCCCGCATCCACCAGCCGCTGCAGCACCGCCAGGAGCTTGCGGATATCCTCGAAGTGCAGCCCGGTGGTGGGTTCGTCCAGCAGGTACACGGTCCGGCCGTTGCTGCGCCGGGAGAGTTCTGTGGCCAGCTTCACCCGCTGGGCTTCGCCCCCGGAGAGGGTGGTCGCGGGCTGGCCGAGCTTGATGTAGCCCAGGCCCACATCGTAGAGGGTCTGCAGGCGCCGGTGGATCTTGGGCACGTTCTTGAAGAACTCCACCGCCTCTTCCACCTGCATGTCCAAAACGTCGGCGATGGATTTCCCCTTGTACTTCACTTCCAGCGTCTCCCGGCCGTAGCGCTTGCCCTTGCACACTTCGCAGGGCACATAGACATCGGGCAGGAAATGCATCTCGATCTTCAGGATGCCGTCCCCCTTGCAGGCCTCGCAGCGCCCGCCCTTCACGTTGAAGCTGAACCGGCCGGGCTTGTACCCCCGGATTTTGGCCTCCGCGGTCATGGCAAAAAGCTCCCGGATGCCGTCAAAGGCCCCCGTGTAGGTTGCCGGGTTGGAACGGGGCGTGCGGCCGATGGGCGACTGGTCGATCTCGATCACCTTGTCGATGAACTCCAGGCCCTCAATGGCCTCGTGGGCGCCGGGTTTGGCCTTGGATCTGTGCAGCTCCTGGCTGAGCCGCTTGTAGAGGATTTCGTTGACCAAAGTGCTCTTGCCCGAACCGGAAACCCCGGTCACGGCCACAAACAGGCCCAGGGGTATCTGCACATCGATGTTCTTCAGGTTGTGCTCCCGGGCGCCGCGGATGGTGATGAACTTGCCGTTGGGCCGGCGGCGCTTTCTAGGCAGGGGGATGCGCCGCTCTCCCTTGAGATACTGACCTGTGATAGAGCGGGGTTCAGCGCAGATCTGCTCCCAGGTGCCGGCCGCGACCACTTCCCCGCCATGGGTGCCCGCGCCTGGGCCCATGTCGATGATCCAGTCCGCAGCCTCCATGGTCTCCCGGTCGTGTTCCACCACAATGAGGGTGTTGCCCAGATCCCGCAGCTCCCTGAGGGCATCCAACAGCCGCTGATTATCCCGCTGATGCAGCCCGATGCTGGGCTCATCCAAAACATAGAGCACGCCCGTGAGGCCGGAGCCGATCTGCGTGGCCAGGCGGATGCGCTGGGATTCACCGCCGGAGAGGGTGGCCGAAGCGCGGCTTAGGGTCAGGTAATCCAGGCCCACGTTCACCAGGAAACTAAGGCGCTCTTTGATCTCCTTCAGCACCTGCCTGGCGATGAGCTGCTCCCTCTCTGTGAGGCGCACCTCGGTCAAGAACTCCAGCGCTTCGGAGATGGTCAGCTCCGTCACCTCGATGATGTTCTTCCCGCCCACAGTCACCCCTAGAACCTCGGGGCGCAGCCGCTTGCCGCCGCAGGCGGTGCAGGTGCTCACGCTCATGTACTGCTCCACATCCTGCTTTACCCACTCGGAGGATGCCTCCCGGTAGCGCCGCTCGAGGCTGGGGATGAGACCCTCAAAGGGAGCCTCGTAGATCCTCTCCCGCCCCGCCATGTTGGTGTAGGGGAAGGTGATCAGCTCGTCGCCGAGCCCGTAGAGGAGCACATTCAGCTGGTCCTGGCTGAGCTTTTTGAGGGGAACCTCCTGGTCAATTCCGTGCAGCTCGCACACCCGGTCCACAATGGCCCACAGCCAGCGGCTTTTGGTGGCGCGCCAGGGGATGAGCCCCCCTTCTGCGATGGACAGGTCCAGATCCAGGATCAACTCCGGATCGATCTCCTGTTTAGATCCGAGCCCTTCGCAGCTGGGGCAGGCCCCGTAGGGGCTGTTGAACGAGAACATACGGGGGGTGAGCTCCTCCATGGAAATGCCGCAGTCGATGCAGGCAAACTTCTCACTGAACATGAGCTCCTCCCCGCCGATCACATCCACAAAGACGATGCCTTCGCCGAACTTCAGGGCGGTCTGCACTGAGTCGCTGATCCGGCCCTGCACATCGGGGCGGACCACGATGCGGTCCACCACGATCTCGATACTGTGCTTTTTGTTCTTGTCCAGGTTCAGCTCAGCGCTGACCTCCCGCAGTTCACCGTCGACCCGGATGCGGATGAAGCCTTCCTTGGCGATCTGCTCCACCACCCGCTTGTGCTCGCCCTTGCGTCCCCGCACCACCGGGGCCAAAACCTGGATGCGGGTCCCTTCGGGAAGGGCCAAGATCTGGTCCACGATCTGCTCCACCGTCTGCTGGGTGATGGGCTGGCCGCAGCTGGGACAGTGGGGCCTGCCGATCCGCGCATAGAGCAGGCGCAGGTAGTCATAGACCTCGGTCACCGTCCCCACGGTGGAACGGGGATTGCGGCTGGCGGTCTTCTGGTCAATGGACACTGCGGGGGAAAGGCCCTCGATAAAGTCCACGTCGGGCTTGTTCATCTGCCCCAGGAACTGGCGGGCGTAGGCAGAGAGGGACTCCACATAGCGCCTCTGCCCTTCCGCGTAAATGGTATCAAAGGCCAGGGAAGACTTCCCGGATCCAGACAAGCCGGTGATCACCACCAGCTTGTTCCGGGGTATTTCCACATCTATATTTTTCAAGTTGTGCTGGCGGGCACCCTTGATGACAAGCCTATCGGTCAAACTGACAACCCCACTTCCGTTCTGATCTCCTTGATTTCATCCCGCAGCTCGGCAGCTCGTTCAAAATCGAGCTCCTGGGCCGCCCGGTACATCTCTTCTTCCAGCTCTTGGATGAGGGCGATGACATCCTGCAGGCTGCCCTTGAGCCGCGCCTTGTATTTCTGCTTCTCCTCCGCCACCTTTTCTTCCGCGAGATGCTGAGCGATGTCGGAAATGCCCTTGCGGATGGTACTGGGGGTGATGCCCATGCGCTCGTTGTATTCCATCTGCAGACGGCGGCGGCGGTTGGTCTCGTCGATGGCATAGCGCATGGCCTCGGTGATGCGGTCCGCGTACATGATCACCTTTCCGTTCACGTTGCGGGCCGCCCGGCCGATGGTCTGGATCAGGGAAGTGGGCGAGCGCAAAAAGCCCTCCTGGTCGGCATCTAAAATGGCCACCAGGGATACTTCCGGCAGATCCAGCCCCTCCCGCAGGAGGTTGATCCCCACCAGCACGTGGAACACCCCCTGGCGCAGCTCCCGGAGGATTTCAATGCGCTCCAGGGTATCGATATCCGAGTGGAGGTAGCGCACCTTCAGCCCCACCTCCGTAAGGTACTGGGTGAGGTCCTCCGCCATGCGCTTGGTGAGGGTGGTAATCAGCACCCGTTCGTCCCTGCTCACCACCTGCTCGATCTCGTCGATGAGATCGTCGATCTGGCCCTGCACCGGCTTGACCACAACCTCCGGATCAACCAGCCCGGTTGGGCGGATCACCTGCTCCACCACCTGCTGGGAGTGCTTGAGCTCATAGGGTCCCGGGGTGGCGGACACGTAGATCACCTGGTTCATATGGGCCTCAAACTCCTCAAAGGTCAAGGGCCTGTTGTCCAGGGCGGACGGCAGGCGGAAACCGTATTCCACCAGGGTCTCCTTGCGGGAGCGGTCCCCGTGGTACATAGCCCGGATCTGGGGTATGGTCACATGGGATTCATCGATGATCATGAGGTAGTCTTTGGGGAAATAGTCGAGAAGCGTCGCTGGAGTTTCCCCGGGCCGGCGCCCGCTTAAGGGAGCGGAGTAGTTTTCGATCCCGCTGCAGTAACCCAGCTCCGCCAGCATTTCCAGATCAAAGCGCGTGCGCTGCTCCAGGCGCTGGGCTTCCAGGAGCTTACCCTGGCTGCGCAGCTCCTTGAGGCGCTCTTCCAGCTCCGCCTCGATCACCGGGATGGCCCGCTTGAGCTTTTCCTCCGGGGTGATGAAGTGGGAGGCCGGGTAGATGGTGAGCTCAGCATGGGCCTGGATCAGCTCCCCGGTAATGGGATCCAGCTCCATGATCCGCTCGATCTCGTCGCCGAACATCTCGATGCGGATCACATTCTCGCTGCCCACGGGGATGATCTCGATCACATCCCCCCGCACCCGGAAGGTGCCCCGGCGGAAGCCCACATCATTGCGCTCATATTGAATCCCCACCAGGCGGCGGAGAATGTGGTCCCGATCCCGGAACTCCCCGTTCTTCAAGGAAAATGTCATGCCCACATAGTCCTCGGGGGAACCTAAACCGTAAATGCAGGACACGCTGGCCACGATCACCACATCCCGGCGCTCGAAAAGGGCGCTGGTGGCGGCGTGGCGCAGCCGGTCAATTTCCTCGTTGATGGAGGCATCTTTTTCGATATAGGTGTCGCTGGTGGGCACATAGGCCTCCGGCTGGTAGTAGTCGTAGTAGCTCACGAAGTAGTGGACTGCGTTGTGGGGGAAGAACTCCCTAAACTCGCTGCACAGCTGGGCCGCCAGCGTTTTATTGTGCGCGATGACAATGGTGGGCTTCTGCACCGCCTCAATCACCTTAGCCATGGTATAGGTCTTCCCGGAACCGGTCACACCCAGAAGCGTCTGGTGCTGCATACCCCGGCGCAGCCCGCTGGCCAGCTGTTCTATCGCTTTAGGCTGGTCCCCCGCTGGTTCAAAGGGAGCCACTACTTGAAAGGCAGTTCCCATGGTTTTCTCCTTTACTCACCATAAAGTAGGTAATCCGCTTTTCGCGGCTAATTATATCTAAGAACCGAACGAAAGAGGAGGCAGATCCATGAGCTTAGTTGTCATGGTGGAAATTCCCAGAGGCAGCCGCAACAAATATGAGTACGACAAGGAACAGAAGCGCTTCTACCTGGACCGCATGCTGTTCTCCTCGGTGCACTACCCGGCTGATTACGGGTTTATCCCCGAGACGCTGGCTGAAGACGGCGATGCCCTGGATGCCCTGGTCATCGTGGGCGAAGCCACCTTCCCCGGCTGCCTGATCCGGGTAGAGCCGGTGGGGGCCTTTGAAATGTGGGACGAAAAGGGCCCGGATCAGAAGATCCTCTGCGTGCCCGTGAGCGATCCCCAGTGGAACTGGGTGAAGGGCTTGGACGACGTCCCGCCGCACCTGCTCAAGGAGATCACCCATTTCTTCCAGGTGTATAAAGACCTGGAGAAAAAGAAGACCAAGGTAGGCGACTGGCTGGATAAAGACGAGGCCAAGCGGATTATTGCTGAAGCTCAAGCCCGTTATATCCACCGGAGCTGAACAGCACCCGGGAGATGGGCACCAGCTCAACCCCTGAACTGAGCAGCTCAGGGACCATCTCCCACAGCGCCTGGGCGGTGGCGGGGCGCACATGGCCGATCACCACGGCGTAACCCCGCCGCTGGGCCAAGCTGAGCCCTGCCCGCAGCTGCCCTTTGATCTGCTCCGGATCGTTTTCGTTATCGATAAACAGGTCGTTGACCCCATAGGGAACCCCAAGTTCTCCAGCTGTTTGCGCCACCACACTGCGGCTGCTGGTGCGGCTGTCCACAAAGAACAGGCCCTGTTCACCCACTGTCCTTAGTATGCTCTCCATGGCCTGTGGGTCTTCCGTGACCAGCGAACCCATGTGGTTGCTCACCCCCACGGCCATGGGCAGGCGGGCCAGGTTGTCCCTGAGCACCGCATCCACCTCCCCGGGTTCCATTTCCCGGTAGATGCCCCCGGGCCCCAGGGGCAGGCTGGTATCCAGAGCCTCCATGGGCTGGTGCAGAATCACCTCGTGCCCCGCGGCTTGGGCCTCCAGGGCCAGGTCCACCGTGAGGTCCAGCTGGGGTAGGACCGCCACCGTGAGGGGCAGGGGAAAGGCGATGAGCGGTTCCGCGGCTGGGGAATGATGCCCCCAATCATCGATGATGATGGCCAGAACCGGAGCCTGGGGAGTGCGCCGGGCAAAGCCCAGGGGATCGAAATATTCACCCAGAACCGGAACCAAACCGGCGGCATGCTCCCGGTAGTTGCGGGGATTGAGCTCTTCCAGCTGCCACTCCAGGGCCAAAACCCGCTGGGAACTTCCCTGCACATGGCTCCAGAACCCCAAAGTATAACCATACTCCGCGGCTTCCAGCTGCAGCGCCCAGCCCTCCTCCAAAAAGGCACTGCAGAGCTGAAACAGAAATCCAGTCAGATCCAGCCCCGGCTCCCGGGGCACCAGCACCCACTGTTCCCGGCACTGGATCCAGGCCCAAGGCTCGGCCGCCTGGCCCGCAGGCTGGAGCTGGCAGTTCTGCTCCCGTTTGAAAAGGTCGTAGCCGGCCCCGTGCCAAACCTGGACAAACTCCTCCAGGTCGGGAACCTGGGGCCGCCGGATCTCCACTTCCACTTCGGACCGTCGTTCCAAGCCGATCCTGTGGTCCGGGCCCATGATCAGGCCGAACACGGCGAACCCCAGGGAACTGAAGGCAAACAGGGCCAAAAGAGCCATGATGCATGTTTTCTTGGTATCCAGCTGCAGCTGCACGGCCTCACCTGCCCTTCGCTCTCCACCTTTTCCAGAGGCTCTGGAAAAATCCCTCCCGCAGCCGCACATAGGACCCCTGCTGGGGATGGGGTGCAGGAATGATCCCCAAGGGCGGCACCTTCCCCCGAAAGAGGATTTCCCGCCGCCGGGGCTGGCGGAACTGGTTCTCCACCACAAACACGGGATCAACTGCCCAGGGTGAAATCTCGGTCACCAGCTGGGACAGGTTCTCCACGGCAATTCCGTTCACGCTTTTGATCACATCCCCCGCCTGGAGCCCCATCTGCTCCGCGGGCGAACCGGGGTAAACGGAGAGCACCATCACGCCCTCTTCCCCGTGGAAGACTGGCTCGCGGCGCTGCTCCCGCCAGCGCCCCCACAAAATCACCAGCTCATGGCCGAGGGGAGCGAAGATCACAGGGAGAATGGCCAGCGCCGGGTAGGCATTGGCCGCCAGGGCCAAGCCCAGGAGCACCAGGCTGTAGAGGAAGAGCATGCCGGCACTGCGCCTGGCCTTGGTTTTGGGCAGCTCCGTCTGGACGAAATCGCTGTACCCCAAGGCCACCACCAGGGGAAAGAGCATGTACATGAGCACATGACCTTCCGGCGCCTCAAGACCCGCCCGAAAGATAGGCCACCAATCGGGCATGGCCACAGTCTGCCACTCCACACCAGAGCCGGCCACCGCCAGCCCCACCAGGGCGATGGTGGGCATAGGCCAGAACTTGCGCAGGGCGAACCCGCCCACCACCTTACCGCTCTTGTGCTTGAAGAACATGGGCGAGGGCCCATGATGCCCGTCCACGAAGATAAGGGCCGCTTCCACCAGGTGCAAAATAGCCACCAGCGCCATGAGGGTGGGGATGTGCACCTGGGGATAGCCTGTGAGCAGATGGGCGATACTCACCACGCTGCCGGCGTAGGCAAAGCACAGGAAGCGGGGATGGAAGAGCATGAGCAAAAGCGCGGCCAGCCATAGATAGGCAGCCCCGGCGTTGCTCAGGGAAACCCCCAGGGCAATGAAGAGCACTGTGGCAAGTAAACCGCCGCCCAAACCGTAAATGGCCGCGGCTGCAGTCTCCCGCAAGGGATCAATTCTCTTCAGCCCGAAGAACCCCTGTTCGTAGTCGCGGATTTTTGCGTACTGGCGGTAGACAATGCTGAACACCAAGACCAAAATGAGGATGTAGCGCAGGTCGCTAAACATGAGGGCAAAAGTCTGCCAGGTGATGACCGCCAGGTCCCAGATCTGCTTCATCTAAATCTCCTCCTGAACTCCAGCCGGGAAAGGAACACCCCGGAGAAGTTTCCGGGGTGCGTCCATCTACAGCTGTGAGCGTAAGACCTCCAGACCCTTCTCCAGCTGTGGATCGTATTCCGCCTCGCCGTCGTAGATGGCCTGCTCCTCTTCCAAGGTCACCTCCACCACAATATCCGGCTCGATGCCCACACCGTGGATGTCATGCCCACCTGAGGTGAGGTAGCCCTGCTCCGTAACGCTGAGGGCGCTGCCGTCCCTGAGGGGATAGAGGGACTGAACCAATCCTTTGCCGAAGGTGGTGGTGCCCACCAATACAGCCAGGCCGTTATCCCGTAGGGCGCCCGACACGATTTCCGAAGCGCTGGCACTGGCTTCGTTGATCAAGACCACCATGGGCATGGGCTCCCTGGTGCCTTCCCGCCGGCCCATGTAGGGCAGGCGCAGGCCGTCTTTGTCCTCTAAGTAGAGTAGGGGAGCATTTCCCACAAACTCATCGGCCACCTGCAGGGCAGAACCCAGCGTGCCGCCGGGGTTGAAACGCAGGTCGATGATGAGCGCCCTCTGTCCCTGGGCATCCAGTTCCGCCAGGGCCTCAACCAGCTCGTCATAGGTGCGCTCGGAGAAGTTGGTGATCTGAATATAACCGATGCCGTACTCCTCATCGATGATATAGTACTCAGGCACAGATATTACATTTATGAGTTCCCGTACAATATGCACCTGGAAGATCTCGTCATCACGCTGGATGGTGAGGTTCACCTCGGTGTCGGCCGGTCCCCGCATCAGGCTCACCGCCTCGTCCAGGGTCATGTAAGTGGTGTCCCGGCCGTCGATGGCCACGATCTTGTCCCCCCGCCGCAGTCCGGCCCGCTCGCCAGGGGTTCCCTTCATGGGTGAAATAACTGTCACCCGGTCATCCACAATGCCCACGGACAAACCGATCCCGCCGTATATCCCCGTGGTTACGTTCATCATGTTTTCATAGGACGAGGCATCCATATGCCGGGTGTAGGGATCATCCAGAGCATGGCGCAGCATGCCGTTGATAGTCCCCGTAGCCACGTAACCCTTAAACAGGTCAAAGGTGCTCACCGGCTGGAAATAATGCCTGGTCTTCACCAGAGCAATCACTTCTAAAACGGTGCTGAGGCTTTCCGTTCTTGCCTCCGGCACCCCCACCTGGGAACTGGCCCGGTGAGGCCCGTAAAAGAGGGTCACGGAAAGCAGGACAGCAATGGTTATCAGGGTGAGGGCTGTTTTCCGGCTCACTCTACCACCAGCTTTCTAAATCTATGCAAACTATATTCCCCCGATTTTGCCGCTAGACTTTGCTCCGCGGATTCATCATATCATATCAAATACTAACGGGCTTGGCAAGGCAGCTCACGGCCGCTCAGCCGCTTCCGGCAGGCGCCTGAACCCTTCTCCCAACACCTCGTGCACGTCGTGGATAATTACAAAAGCTTTGGGGTCCAAGGATGCGACGATCCTCTTGATGGCAGCAATTTCCATCCTGGAAACGATGACCAAAAGGACATCCTTCCCGTGCCGGGTGTACATGCCCTGCCCCTCCAGGCTGGTGACACCCCGCTCCAGCTGCTCCATGATGGCCTGGCCAATGGGCTCGGGATGATCCGAGATGATCAGGCAGGCCTTGGCGTAGCTCTGCCCCTCCTGCACCAGGTCAATGGCCTTGGTGCTGATGAACACGGCAATCAGGGCGTACATGGCCAGCTCCAAACCGAACACCGCGCCAGCCAGGACGATCACCGCGCCGTCCACCAGAAGGAGGGCCTGCCCCACACTGGTGGGGAAGAACCGGGCCAGGAGCTGCGCAGCCATATCCGTACCCCCGGTGGAACCGCCGCTGCGGAAGGCGATGCCCAGACCAATACCGGAAAGCACCCCGCCGTAGATGGCCGCCAGGAGCAGATCCTCGGTAATGGGCGCTGCCCAGCGGTTGAATAGGTCCACAAACAATGACAGGGCCACGGTGCCAAACAGCGTGCGCGCCCCGAAGATGGAGCCCAGCACCCGCCAGCTCAAGATAAAGAGGGGCAGGTTCAAAAGCAGCATGATCACGCCCGCCGGGAAACCGGTCAGGTGGTAGATGACCGTGGCCAAGCCGCTCACCCCTCCCGCGGCAATCTTGGCCGGAATCAAAAAGAAACTGACCCCCAGGGCGGTAATGGCCACCCCCACCAGCACTCCGCCATAGCCCAGCACAATCCTGCGCGCCATTCCCCTACCTCCCCTTTGTTAGTCGCTCCTGCCAGACAGCCAGCACAAACAAGGGTAAAACCGCCATGCGCTTGATCCGCCAGGGCTGCTTCACCAGGCGGTAGAGCCACTCCAAATTCAACTTCCGCAGCCAGGCCGGGGCCCTTTGATCCACTCCGGCCCAGACATTGAAGCTGCCCCCCACCCCCACAGCCACCGGTATCTTCAGCTGGCCCAAGTGGGCCGCGAGCCATTTTTCCTGACGGGGCACACCCAGGGCAGCCAGGAGGATATGGGGGCGCAGTTCCTTCAGGCTGGCCAGGACCTCCTCTTCCTCTGGGCCCTGAAAGAAGCCGTGCTGCGTCCCAACGATGCGCAGTTCCGGCCAGCGGGCCGTAAGGGCCGCCGCGGCCTGCTCCGCCACCCCGGGCTGGGCGCCCAGGAGAAAGACGCCCCAGCCCCGCTGGGCAGCCCTGGCCAGCAGGGCCTCGGCCAGCTCAATGCCGGGTATGCGTTCAGGCACCTCCTGCCCCAAAACGCCGCCGGCCCAAACCACACCGATGCCATCCGCCACCACTAGATCCGCCCGCTGAAGGATCTCGGCGAGCAGGGGATCGCGCCGTGCCAACATCACCATCTCCGGATTGGCGGTGACCACCAGGTGCGGTTTACCAGAAGGGATGAACTCTTCCAACCGGTGGAGGGCTTGGCCCATGGACACGGGATCAAAGCCCACCCCCAGGATCATCTTCCTGCCCACATTCTCACCTCAAAACCTGGGCTAAAAGTCTGCGGTTGTGCTCCGCCCGCCTGCGCAGCTCCCCTAAGGCCAGGCGGCATTCTGCGCGGCGTTCCTCGTACTCCGCGAGCACCAGATCCACAAGCTCCGGCAGCTGCCGCAAACCGCCCACCTCCACATGGGGCACCCGCAGCTGGGCGCAGATGGCTGCCACCTTGGGATCGTAGTTGATGCCCAGGGGCAGGCAGCCGTTGAGGGCGCTGAAAATCACCCCGTGGAGGCGCATGGCAATGCAGAGCTGCGCCCCCTGGAAAACGGCGTCCACCTCTTGGAGCTCCACCTGGGCACGCAGCTGGAGCCCAGGCAGCCTGGACTGAAGAAGGGCCCCCAGTTCTGCATCCCCCGGCCCCAGGGGCACAAACTCCACCCTGTACCCTTCCCCCAGCCAGCGCCCTAGGATCTCCACCCAGAGCTCCTGTTCTTGGGCCCAGGCCGGGTAGGGCCGCAGATTCAGCAGAAGTTTTCCCGTGCCACCGCCGCTTGCTGCAGGCTCCCGGGCAAACACCGGATCCGCGGCCAGGACGATCCTTTCCCGGGGGACGCCCAGTTCCGCTAAGAACGCTAAACTCTCCCCATCCCGCACCGAGCAGGCCGCGGCCCGCCGATAGGCCCGGGCGGTCCAGGCTCTGAAGAAGCCGCTGCCTATGGGCCCCAAACCCTGGGCGTACATGACCACAGGCACCCGGAGCAGTAGGGCCAGCTCCACCAGGGAGAGGTAATAGGGGATGCTGCGTCTGCTGGTCACATCCTGCAGCAGAGAACCCCCTCCGCTGATCAGGCAGCGGGCAGAAGACAAAGCCCGCCAGATCCCCGGGAGATCGAAACGCCCCAGGGCGGTCACCCCGTGCAGGGCCGCGGTTTTGGCGGGGTTTCCCGAAGGAACCGCGATCTCCCGCCGGCTGACGCCCAGGGCGGCCAGGTCCTGGCAGAGCGCGGCCAGGATGGCCTCGTCGCCCAGGTTATCGAACCCGTAGTACCCCGAAACCAGAATCACGGCGCAGCCACCCCTTCCCCCAGTGGTAGAGACGCCAGAGCAGCCAGCCCACAAGCAGGCCGAAGATCCACCCGTACAGGGTGCGCAAGAGGCTCACACCTAAGAAGGTATGCGTATGGGTAAAGGTGTTGACCAAGGAGAGCTGCCCGATCACTGCCAGGGGCAGCAGCCATGACCGCTGGGAACCGGGGGCACGCAGGGCCAGATAGAGGGCGGGATGGCCCAAAAACAGCTCCTTGGTACGGGGCCTCACCCGCAGCAGGTTTTCCAGGGCTTCCCGGGCCCGTACCTCCACTTCCAGCACCGGCAGGCCGAAGTTGCCGGTGCGCAGTACATAGACTATCCCCAAAAGGCCCACGAACCCCGCGGCCACCAGCCAGCGCACCGGGACTTCCCGGCGCAGGAACTCCCCCACGGGACGCACCACCGTAAAAGCCACCAGGGCGATGGGCAGCACATGCATGAGCTTCACGCCCCGGAACTCCTCCATCTTCACCAAAAACTCCGTCCCGCTCAAGGTGCCCACCACGAATAAAGCGCCCAAGAGGGAAACCATAAGCACGCTGTGGGCCCGGGCCAGATGCCCCTTCCCCCACTGGCACTCCAGGGCCAGGCAGGGAAAGACAACCGCAGCAACCAGGGCTAAGCCCTGCTTGGCCAGGAGGGGCTCGCGGAACAGCAGCACCAAGCTGGCCAGGTAAGCCAAGACTCCGCCGCCCAAAACCAAGCCCCTCAGACCGGGCAGGAGGAGTTGACCGTAGAGCACAGCGCCGGCCCAGATTCCCGCCGCAGCCAGCGCCGTCAAGAGCAGAGACGGCCGCCAAGCGGCAAAGGGCTGGGCAGTACCCAGTTCAAACCCCGCGGCCTGGAGGCGCTGGCCCAGGGCCGCAAGGAGCTGGAGCGAACGCTGCCAGCCTCCATCCTCTTCCATAAAGGGGCGCACATACAGCACCCGGATATTCCTCTCCCGCACGGCCCTCACATAGCGATTGAGGATGCGCTCGTCGGAGAGCACCCGCATCTCCCGGGCGCTGATGCCGTGCAGCCGCACCACCCGGTCCGGCTCAGCTTCCACACGGGGCACGGCGAATTCCACTAAGGCCAAGACCGCTTCTGAGCCCTGCAGCTCGTCCAGGTCCATGGTGCCCTGCCCGCTGAGGATCAGAAGCTCCGGCTGGGCATCCCGCCACAGGGGCTCCACTTCCCACGGAACCGTATTCAGCTTGGGGGAGGCTTTGAGACCCGCGTCCCGCACCAGCTGGAACTGCTGGGCGTCAAAGGCCAGGGGCAGGGTCAAAAAGGGCCCCAGCTCCACCAGATCCTGGGGAAGCTCCCCCAAGACCTCCGGCGGTACCTCTCCGCCGGCCAGCATGCGCTCGCCCAGGCTTTCCGGCTGGACGGCAATGGTTTCCACGCCAGCCGCTTTCAGGTCGGCGAACAGCTGGTCCAGGGGCACCCCCGACTCGGCACTGAGCTGCTGGAGGCCGTAAAGATCATAGACGAGTTCCACGGTGCGGTTGGGCCATTCCACCAGCCAGCGCTGGGCTGCGGTGCCCAGGGCCGCCAGGGCCGCCACCAGGATGATGATCCACAAAACCTTTTTCATTGCTGTCCTCCGATTTGGATCTTGATCTCATGGTCCAAAAGCTCCACGGCCCGCACTTCCACAGGCAGGGGGAACTCCCCCAGATCCAGCGTGAAGCCAAAGCTGCCCGCGAGCACCTCCAAGAGCTGCGGGGGAAGGCTGGCCTCCTGCACGGCCACCTCTTTCACCTCGAACCCCAGGACCGAGCCGCTTTCCACCAGCACGTCGCCGAGGACGCGGATGCTCAAGTCCATGTTCCACAGGCCCACCGTTCCCACCACCGCCAGGCCTTCCGGGAGAACTTCCAGCCACAGGCGGCGGGAGGGATCCACTTCCCGCCAGAACATCTCGTTGAGGGCATCCTCAGTGATCGTAAGCGAACCTGTCAGCTTGGAAATGCGGGTGATCACCAGTTCCCGCTGGCGGAACAGGGTCCAGGGCTGGAAGAGGATCTCCTCACCCTCCACAGCCACCTGGGCGACGGCCACTCCTTCCAGGGAAGCATCCCTGGCAGCCAAGGTCAGGCTGGGGATGCGCCCCAAAAGCAGCTCCCAGCCCCAGGGGGCCTTGATTTCAAGCTCCAGCGCCTCAGTGTGCAGGCCCGCCGCCAGCTCCGCCTCCAGCTCCCTGGTCACGCTGGGCACAAGGAACAGTTTGGGCAGGAAGAGCAAAACCAGGACAATGAACAAAGGGACAACCGCCCATGCACGCTTCATACACTCCGCTCCTTAAAAAGGCCTTTTTCTCCTCTGCGAAAAAGGCCTTCGCTCAGCGCTTCATCTTCAAATAAGCCTCAATGAACGGATCTAGATGACCGTCCATGACCGCTTCCACGTTGCCCACTTCCACGTTGGTGCGGTGATCCTTCACCATGGTGTAGGGGCAGAAGACATAGGAACGGATCTGACTGCCCCAGGCGATTTCCTGCTGCTCGCCTTTGATGCTTTCCAGCTTGGCCCTCTGCTCCGCCAGCTGCCGCTCCATGAGCCTGGCCCGGAGGATCTTCATGGCCGATTCCCGGTTGGCGTGCTGCGAGCGCTCGGACTGGCACTGCACCACGATGCCCGTGGGCAGGTGGGTGATGCGCACCGCGGAATCGGTCTTGTTCACATGCTGACCCCCGGCACCACTGGAGCGGTAGGTGTCGATGCGCAGATCATCGGGGTTAATCTCCACAGTCAGATCATCTTCGATCTCCGGCAGCACCTCCACGGAAGAAAAGGAGGTGTGGCGGCGGCCGGAGGAATCAAAGGGGGAAATGCGCACCAGGCGGTGGACCCCCTTTTCGCTTTTCAAATAGCCGTAGGCGTACAGGCCCCTAATGAGCAGGGTAACATCCTTGATGCCCGCCTCGTCCCCGGCCTGGTAGTCCAGGATTTCCACGCTGTAACCCCGATCTTCGGCCCAGCGGGTATACATCCGCCAGAGCATGGCGGCCCAATCCTGGGATTCGGTGCCGCCGGCGCCGGGATGGATGGTCAAAATGGCGTTGCTGGCATCGTATTCCCCGCTGAGCAGGGACTCCAACTCCAGCTGGTCCACTTCCCGCTGCAGACGGGAAAGGCCCGCCTCGAGCTCGCCTGCAAGGTCCTCATCTTCCCCTTCGTCCACCAGTTCCACCAGCACCACGACATCTTCATACAGGGCATGCACGCCCTGCCACCGCTTGATGATTCGCTTCAGCTCGCTGATTTCCCTAGTGGTCTTCTGCGCCAATTCCTGGTTATCCCAAAAGCCCGGCTGCAGCAGGGACGCCTCCAGCTCCTGCAGGCGGGCTTGCTTACCTGCTATGTCAAAGATAGCCCCGCATTTCTTCTATCCTTCTACCTAAGCTTGTCAACAGTTCCTGCATAATCTACCTCCCACAGCATTTCTTGTATTTCTTCCCGCTCCCGCAGGGACAGGGGTCATTGCGGCCCACCTTTTCCCCCACGCGGCGGGGCTTGCGTTCCACTTCTTCTCCGCGGTTGGTCTGGGCGCTGGCCAGCCTGTCTTTGGGCTGGGCCTTTTCCGCACCGACCAGACGCACCTTAAAGAGCATGCTGATGCAGTCTTCCTGGATGGCGTGGACCATCTCCTGGAACATCTGGTAGGCTTCCAGGCGGTATTCCACCAGGGGATCCCGCTGGGCGTAGGCCCTCAGCCCGATCCCCTCCCGCAGATCATCCATGTTGCTCAGATGGGCCATCCACTTCTGATCTGTAATCTGCAGCAGGACCAGCTTCTCAATGTGGCGCTGCAGTTCGGGACCGTAGTTGGCCATCTTCCGGGCATAGGCCTCCCGGGCCCGGGTGGAGAGGGCTTCTACCATGGCCTTAGGCTCCAGGGCGCTCAGCTTCTGGGGGCTTAAGGGACAGGGCTGACCCACCAGCTCGGCGTACTGCCGGCTGATGGCCTCCAAATCCCAGTCTTCCCGGTTCAGCTTCTCGTCGGCATAGCGCTCCACCAAGCGCTCAAAGACCGCGCCCAGCATGGCACTGATCTGCTCCGAGATGTTCTCATCCAGGAGCACTGCCCGCCGCTGCGCGTAGATCACTTCCCGCTGCTTGTTCATGACATCGTCGTACTCCAAAACCTGCTTGCGGATTTCGAAGTGGCGGGTCTCCACGCGCTTTTGCGCGTTTTCAATGGCCTTGCTGATCTGCGGATGGTCAATGGGCTGATCCTCTTCCCAGCCCAGGCGGTCCATGATCCCCATGATCCGATCCGAACCGAACAGGCGCATGAGGTCATCTTCCATGGAGACATAAAACTGGGACGAACCCGGGTCTCCCTGGCGGCCGGAGCGGCCCCGCAGCTGGTTGTCGATGCGCCTGGACTCGTGGCGTTCCGTGCCGATGACGTGCAGACCGCCCAGCTCCACCACGCCCTCGCCCAGGACGATGTCTGTGCCGCGGCCGGCCATGTTGGTGGCAATGGTTACGGCACCCCGCTGGCCCGCGAGCTTGATGATCTCCGCTTCCAGTTCATGGTACTTGGCGTTGAGCACCTGGTGCGGAATGCCAAGCCGCTTCAAACGCTCGCTGAGCTGCTCCGAAGCTTCGATGCTGATGGTGCCCACCAGAACCGGCTGCCCTTTCTTATAGCGCTCCGCGATGTCGGCGATGATCGCCCGGATTTTCGCCTCTTTGGTCTTAAACACCTTATCAGGCAGATCCTCACGGATCATGGGCTTGTTGGTGGGTATGACCACCACATCCAGGCCGTAGATCTCCCTGAACTCCGCTTCTTCGGTCTTGGCAGTACCGGTCATGCCCGCGAGTTTCCGGTACATGCGGAAGTAGTTTTGGTAGGTGATGGAGGCCAGGGTCTGGCTCTCCTTGAGCACCGGCACCCCTTCCTTGGCCTCGATGCTCTGGTGCAAACCGTCGGAGTAACGCCGGCCAGGCATCAGGCGGCCGGTAAACTCGTCAACAATGATCACTTCACCGTCTTTAACCACGTAATCCCGATCCCGCTGGAAAAACTCCTTAGCCTTGAGGGCCTGGTTAAGGTAGTGGTTGAGTTCAAAGTGGGCATCATCAAAGAGATCGTCGATCCCTAAGAGGCGCTCCACCTTGGCCAAGCCCTCTTCCTTAATGGAGATGGTCCGAGCCTTCTCATCCACCTCGTAATCGCGATCCCGCTTCAGCTGGGGCGCGATCTGGGCAAAACGCACGTAGTGCTGGGCGGAATCCTCCGCTGCCCCGGAGATAATCAGGGGAGTGCGGGCCTCGTCGATGAGGATGGAGTCCACTTCGTCCACGATGGCGTAGTTGAGGGATCTCTGGACGATGTGGTCCGGGTAGACCACCATGTTGTCCCGCAGGTAGTCGAAGCCGAACTCATTGTTGGTACCGTAGGTGATCTGGCAGTTGTAGGCTTCCTTGCGCTCCTCGAAGCTGAGTCCGTGGACGATCACGCCCACGCTCATCCCCAGGAACTTGTAAATGGCGCCCATCCACTCCGCGTCCCGTTTGGCCAGGTAATCGTTGACGGTGACCACATGCACGCCTTCGCCGGTGAGCGCGTTTAAGTAAACGGGTAAAGTAGCGACCAGCGTTTTGCCTTCACCCGTTTTCATCTCCGCAATCCGCCCCTGGTGCAGGATAATGCCCCCCAGGAGCTGCACATCGAAATGACGCATGCCCAAGGTCCGCCTGGCCGCTTCCCGCACCACGGCGAAGGCTTCCACGAGCAGATCATCCAAGCTGGCCCCGTTGGCCAGTTTCTGCTGGAAGTACGGGGTTTTGGCCTGCAGCTCCGCATCGCTGAGGGCCTGCATTTGCGGTTCTAGAGCATTTATGGCATCAACCACCGAACCCAGGCGCTTAAGCTCCCGTTCGGTGGGATCGAGCCAATTCTTCAGCCGTTGCAGCACGTTTCTACCCCCCAGGTTTATTCTACTACGACCCGCGGCCCCCTGCAACTTTAGGCAGGGAGGTCCTTCAACCCCGCATCAATCATGGCCCACAGCCCACCCGCGACCAGGGAATGCCCCCCAAGGAGGACGGGAATGGGGGCTTCCAGAGCGGCACGGGTAAACTCCCGCAGGGGCCCGTGGGAGATCAGCTCTAACCTTCCCAGATCCGAAGCAAAGCGGTCGGCCGCGCTGAGCTCCCAATGAAAGTGTTCGAAGAGAACCCTGGTGTCTAAGACCGCACCGCCGGCCAGTTCGGCCAGAAATCTGAAAAAAGCGGCGAAACCCAGCTCTTCCACGAGCCGGCCCATCAGCGCCTTCACTTCGCCCCGGGCGTCCCGGCCCAAGGCCTTCATGCTCCGCTCCTCGGAATAGAGGCGCAGCCGGCAGCGGGTGTTCGCGTCCAGATACTGGAAGAGGTTGGGGCCCACCCGCCCGTAAATGACCAGCTCACCCATGGGGTTGCCCAGCAGCTCTTTGATGGCCTCGGCCCGGGAAAAGTCCCAATCCAGGTTCTCCACAGCGGCCCGGGTATGGGACCCCAAGGCCGGATGCACCGCCATGATCAGTACATCGGTTGGCGTGTCCACATCGAAGTTCAAGCCCAAAGTGCGCTGGAGAGGCACATACCTAAGGCCCCCTTCATTGCTCAACACCATGGGCAGAGCATTATCGATGGCAGGGAGGTTGAGGCGCCCCAGCGCCGCCGCGGGTGTGAAGCCCACGATGTCCGCGGAGTAATAGTTGTTGGTCAGGAAGACCTCTTCATTCTGTTCCAAGATTTCCCGCATGTACTGGAGCTCCCCGGAAGAAATCAGGGGAGCTGCTGCTCCCCCCATGTACAACACCTTTTCCAGCTGGCAGCCTTCGACCACATCCCGCAGGCGCTGGCCAAAGTGAAAGGGACGTTCGATCTCCTTATCGAGCACGACCTCGACCGCCGCGTCCTCCAGGCCCAGAGCCAGTTCAGGGTAGGAGGTGACCACCAAGATGTGGGTAAAACCTGCTTCCCGGGCCCGCTCCACTAAATCTAAGACCATACCCTGCCTGACCATCTGCATCTGGCTTTCCAGCACGCCCTGGACCCTGCCGCCTTCAAAGATCACTAAACTGACAGGCTTGCTCGTTTTAGAACTCGGATTCAATGAGCCCATAGTTGCCATCACGCCGCCTGTAAACCACACTTACTTCGCCGCTGTCGGCATCCCTAAAGACAAAAAAATCATGCCCCAAGAGCTCCATCTGCATGACCGCTTCCTCCACGTCCATGGGCTTTAGGGCAAACCGTTTGGTTCTCACTATCCGGGGACTGGCCAGCTCCTCACCGTGTGCAGCAGGTGCTTGCATTTCGCTTATCTTGGGTCCGTGCTTCTTCCAGATTCTGCTCTTGAACTTGTTGAACTGGCGCTCAATCCGGTCCACCGCACTGTCAATGGAGGTGTACATATCTCCCGTCTTGCCCTCGCCCCTGAGCAGGACGCCCGAGAGGTTCACGGTAACCTCGGCAATATGAATGCCCCGCTCAATTCTGAGCATCACTTCTGCAGAAGCCGTCCGATTGTCATCTAGGTATTTGTCCAGCTTGGAGATCTTCTTATCCACGTAGCTGCGCAAAGCTTCAGTAATTTCCAGGTTCTTTCCGGAGATGCTGACTCTGATCTTGGCCATCCCTCTTCACTCCTTCAATGACGACTTTAGTGATAATATTACCCCTAGGGAACGTAAAATCCTTCCGGGTAGAGAAAAATGGACTGAGTCAGAAACCCAGCCCTTCTTGCTTGCCGAACTCACATTTTTTTCTTGCCGTAGGCCCTCCCCGCTCGCTTGCGCTGCACCGCCTGCTGCGCCTGGGTCTGCTTGAGATAGGCGCTGAGCTGCGCCTCGTTTTGGCGCTCCTGGTTTTCCAACTGCTCCAAGACGGGAGCCAGCTCGCTGAGCACCGCCTCTAAGGCCGCCAGATCATCCTGGTAGTATTCTGGGGCGGCCAGCCTCAATTGCGGCAGGGAAAAGGAAGCGAGTCCGAAGTGCTTCACCAGCTCTTCCTGGCGCTGGGAGATCTCCCGCTCGTATTCACCGGCGCGCCTCAGCAGGCCCTCTTTGGTCTTAAGCACCTGCAGAAGGCGGTCCAGCTGGCCTGTGCTGATCAGCTCACCTTCCTGTGAGCCCACCTCGCCGATTTCTTTATACAGAGCCAGCTGCTCTGTGTATGCTGTGGTGAGCGCGTTGATCCTCTCCCGGATTTCCCTCATCTAGTTTGGGCCACCACCTGCTCCCAGGTATCCCTCAGCTCCATGAGCAGCACCAACGCTTCTTCCACTATCTCCGGGTCTTTTCTGATGTTAGCCTGCACCAAACGGTCATAAATGTATGTGTATAATTGCTGCAAATTCACGGCGATTTCACCCACGCTGAGATCCAGCGACAGGTTGAGTTCGCTGACGATGTCTTGAACGCGGATCAGTTTGCTGTTGGCTGCTTCCAGATCCCCTTGGCGCAGGTGCTCCTGTGCTTGGCGGGCAAAACGAATGGCCCCGTCAAACAGCATGAGCAGCAGCTCACCTGGGGAGGCTGTTGACACCTGAGTTTGTCTATAAAGCTGATATGCATGAGCCGTCACTTTCGAATCCCTACCCCCTAAGCCCATTTATCGATGAGAAGTCCGATCATTTCCCGGATGCGAGCCACGGTGTCCAGAACTTCCTCAGGAGGGATCTCTTTGATCACTTCGTTGGTCTCAATATTGACAACCCTGACCATCATCCGCTGCGTGTCCTCATGGATTGTGAACCTGAGGCCGCGGTTGATATACTCCACCGCGTCGTTGAGAGCTTCCACCGCTTCTTGGACTTCTAATTCCGTCTGTTCTTCCCAGGACTTAGCTTCTTGAAGGCTGTCCTCCGCTGCCGTAACCCGGCCGGCCTGCCCCCGCTCGGGACTTGGCGCGAGGGGTGCCTGCTGAACATAGCTCGTCCTTGGCAGCTCCATTGATCCCTGGACCTTCATACGCCTACCCTCCTTCACCCATACATCGGTCTAAGCTTCGCCCTTGACGTTGGGGCGTGCTTCACGCAGCGCCTGTTCCAAAGTGCCCACATCGATTTCCTTCTTGAGAGCGGCCCGCTTGTTCTCCGCCTGGATCTCCTGATACACTTCGTGCCGGTGAACCATGATGTGGCGCGGGGCATCGATGCCCAGTTTGACCTGGTCGCCGCGTACGTCCACCACAACGATGCGGACGTTATCTCCAATCATGATGCTTTGATCCACTTTGCGCGTTAGTACCAGCATATCTGTCCCTCCCTGGACTCTATTCTGCCCGGATGAGTCCAGATTTAGACGGATTCTGGAATCTCTTCCGCGCCCTGCTTTTGGAGCAGATAAGCGTTCTTATGCATCTCGGCGATCACGTTGTGCCTGGTGTGATATTTGTCCCCTGTGATGATCAGCTGGGCCCCCAGCCGCTCCTTGGTGTTGATCACCACCGGAGCCTGCAGGTTCACCGTCATCTCGGCGACGTTTTCCGGGATGGTCACAATGCCGAAGACCTTACCATCTTCGGGCGAGCTGATCTGGAGCAGATCGATTTCCTCCTCGCTCAGCTCCACCTCATAGTCCGCCCGCACCAGTTCGGGCATGATCACCACAAAGCTCAAGCCTGGTTCATCAACCGACTGGAGGAAGCTGAACACGCTGTCTTCCCTTTCCACCAGAACATACCGGTGGTAGTCGGTAAAACCGAGAATCCCCCTGGGGAAATGGATGATCTGGTCTTCATCTACCGTGATTGTGCCGAACTTCGTTTGCAGTTCCACCTGACCCACCTCACCCTCACACACGGACATCCACGTATACCCCACCTAACTGCCAGGTAATGGTGGGAGGACGTACATGGTGCTTAATTACGGCTCCGCCTGGGCTCCAGTCCAGTTCCATGGCGTAATGGAACTTGATTCTCGGAGGCGCTTTGGGAACCGCCTGAACATTTAACTCAGGGATGCGCTCGTCCATGCGGCGCCTCGCCTGGTCTGCGAAAATGATCTCCTCGCGGAAATGGCCGGCCCGCTTCACAACCTCATCGCCCTCAGCAGCGATCTTACCTATCGCTTCCACTGTTTCGAACCGGGCCTCATCCCGCACCTGCTTGGCAAAATCCATCGGCCCAGCCAGGCCCAAATCCGCCCAGCAGTGCCGCTGATCGATCTCCACCACCGGGCCTTCTGTCCTGACCTGGACCCGGGTGACCTCCTGCCTGATCTCGGCCCTAGGCCAGTGGTATTCCACCGCAAAGCGGGGGTAGACTGTGGTAATCTGCAGCCTCATGCCCCTTCACAACCCTAACGCAGGAAGTCCACCAGTGAAGGCTGGATGATCCGGGCCCCCACTGCCAAAGCAGTGCGGTAGGCAAACTCCTCCATCTTCAGCTCCATAATCGCTTCGGCATAGTCCAGATCCTGCTCTTCCGAAAGGATCCTGGTCAGGTTAAGTTGGAGGTCCAGCATCCTCTCCCGGGCCAGTTCTACCCTGTT
>NZ_JBHGXH010000271.1:0-1657 GCF_041936445.1 Candidatus Darwinibacter acetoxidans
GCATTTTTGGTGTCCCACAGGGCCATGTAGTCCTCGATGAGGTCAAGGTAATGCTGGCCGTACACCCCTTGACGCTCCAATTGGTCTGTCAAGTCCTGTCTGATTTGCTCTCGAATTTGACTCTTTTTCGCTCTGGCCACACCACCTCACCCCCTATAGTGACCACGCCTCACATGAAACGGCGTAAAATCTGTATTGGCAGGCCCCCCCGCCGGTCCCCAAAGCTGCTTGCAAGTCGATTTTTCAGACCGGGGGGTAGCTGGGCTTACCACCGCTCCGGGAACCTCTCAGCCAACTCGTTTCTCTTGCGCTGCACAATCCGGTGAATGAACCGCTCCGGATGCTCTCTGTTGTGGCACGCAGCGCACACACTCAAGAGATTATCATCATCAAGCGCCAGGTCCGGCCTGTTCTCCAAGTGGAGTATGTGGTGCACCGTTGTGGCCGGAGCGAATCCGCCTTCCTCTTTGCAAATCTGGCACTCGAAGTTGTCTCGCTGAAGAATCTCCAGACGCTTCTTCTCCCAGATGGTACTCTTGTAGAACTTCCCTTCCTCAATGAGCTTGAGAACCTGCTCGAGAGAAAGAGTCACACAGGCGCTCACCTCCCGCTTGTGTACCGCTGTTGCTGCAGCGGGATATCGACTGGATCACCTCCTGCAACCGCTGTGTAGCCCTTCATAATACCACCCCAATTATGTCCGCTATTTCTTGAGCAGTTTTCCCTTCTCGCTTAGCGACAATAGCAACAAGTTCCCGCCAGTCGTACCGCGCTTGGTGCACCCCGTCATGGCACCACATACACAAGCGGATAAGGTTTTCCCTTATATCGTCCCCGCCTTGGGAACGGTACTTGATATGGTGCATACCCCCATACCCCGGTGCGCCGCACCGTTCGCAATAGGGTGTTTCCTCCCTCATGGCTTTGCTTAACGCCCTATTCTTGATCCGCTTTCTTGGTTTGGGTACGGTTACAAGCAATGGATCCCCCTTTCGTTTTTTAATACGCCTGCCCCCACCCCGGCTTTGTCAGTGGCGTATAGTCCCCTCCTGCTGTGCAGGCAACCAAACTTTCAGCAAAATGGAGCTGATGGCCGGAGTCGAACCGGCGACCTCTTCCTTACCACGGAAGTGCTCTTCCTTCTGAGCTACACCAGCATAGGAGCCGGAGACAGGACTCGAACCCGCACCCCTTGCTTACAAGGCAAGTTGTCTACCAGTTAACTTACTCCGGCGCATATATCAGGCACAAAGCGGGCTTCGTTTTCGGCCATCGCGAGGGAGATGGGCGCAAGATTCATCCCCTTACGCGATGAGACCACCCCTTTGGGGCGGCCTCTCTTTCTCTTGCCAGCCAATAGCGAACAATACCGGCCTTCTCCATGTCCTCAAACCGCAAGGCAAGGAACGACTGCTGTTTCTTGTTCTCCCTGCGTTCGTACCGCAAACGCCCTTGGGCCAATGCAAGGAGCATTTCGGTTACGCCGGTGACGATGGCATCAAGGAACCTCCCCGAACGCTCATCGAAATACCCATACACGAACAACCCCGCGTTGATCTTGTAGAGTTCACTCGGCAAATTCGACGCATAGTTCCACTCAGTCACGGTCATATCTTGGTACTTGGCAAACTCCGGTCTGCGAAACCGTTCCTGCACC